>JANYGW010000238.1 GCA_025359245.1 Massilia sp. | reverse complement strand
TGCGCTCGAGCGCGTTGCGCAGCGCGCTTTCGATGCGCACCCGCTCCATCGCCTCCTCGTTCATGGCCGGCGTGTAGAACTGGAAGTTGTTGCGGCCCAGTTTCTTGGCGCGGTACATGGCGATGTCGGCATGCTCGATCAGGCCTTCGGCACCGGCCCCGTCGGTCGGATACACGGCCACGCCGATGCTGCAGGTGACGAAAAACTCCTTGTTGCCCAGCATGACGGGCTGGGCCACCGCATCCATCAGGCGCTGCACGATCTCGGGGTTCAGGTGTTCGTCGTCGTGCTCGGTCAGGATCAGCACGAATTCGTCGCCCGACAAGCGCGCCACGGTGTCGGTGTCGCGCAGCGCCGAGCGCAGGCGCGCCGCGATCGTCATCAACAGCACGTCGCCGGCCTTGTGGCCCATGCTGTCGTTGACGAACTTGAAGCGGTCCAGGTCGATCAGCATGACCCACACCGGGTGGCCGCTGCGCACCGAATAGGCAACCGCCTGGCTGAGGCGGTCCTGCAGCAGGCTGCTGTTGGGCAGGCCGGTCAGCACGTCGTGCTGGGCGATGTGCTGGATGCGCTGCTCGGTCAGCTTGCGCGCGGTGATGTCGGTGCCGGTGCCGCGGTAGCCGCAGAACTGCTGCTCGTCGTCGAACAGCGGCTCGCCGTTGACGCTGAACCAGCGCAGCTCGCCGCTGTCGGTGCGGATCGGGTATTCGAAGTCGGCGAACGGCTGGCGCGCCATCAGGCGCGCGATGTGGGCCCGGCCCGAGTCGCTGTGCTCCATGCCTTCCACGGTTTCCCAGCGCGTGCGCCCGATCAGGCGCTCGGGCGGCAAGCCGCCTTTTTCGCCGATGCCGCCGGTGAAATTGACGAAGCGCAGCTGCGCATCCTGTTCCCAGTACCAGTCGGACGACATGGCCACCAGCTGGCGGAAGCGCTGTTCGCTGTTTTGCAGCGCCACTTCGGCGCGCCGGCGCGCCAGCACATCGTCGGTCAGGCGCTGGTTCGACTGCTTCAGGTCGGACGTGCGTTCGTCGACCAGGCGCTGCACGCGGCGCGCGCGCTGCACCTGGGACTGAATGAAGGCGGCCATCAGCAACGCCAGCAAGGTGCCGCTGGCCAGCGTCGCGAGCGAACCGAGGTGGTCCGACAGGAATGGCCGCGGGACGGCGCTGACCAGCACATGCCAGGGCTGGCCGGCCACTTCCAGCGTGTTGCGGTACGGTTCGTCGGCGTTCGGCGCCAGCCACTGGAGCAGGCGCGAGCGCGCGGCGGCCGGCGCCGGCGCGGCCTGCTGCGGCGCGGCGCTGGAGTACACCAGGCGCGCCGGATCGGCGCCGGCGGCGGCGTAGACCCAGACCAGCACGGCCGGTTCGGCGTCCCTCCTGCCGCCGTCGAGAATTTTTTGCACCAGCACGCCGGCCCGCATGATGGCGGCGGTGTCGCCCACCACGGCCGCCTGGCGTTCGGCCGCCGTGCCCAGCGGAGCGCCGCGCCGGTAGACCGGCATGATGACTTCGAAGCCGGCATTCTTGCGCGCGTCTTGCGCCAGGCTGAGCAGGCCGGTGGCGGCGGGCCGGTTGCTCGCAATGGCCCGTTCCAGGGTCGCCATGAGGACGCTGTTGGTGGCCACGTTCAGGCCGAACGCGGCCTGGTTGCCGGCCATCGGCTCGAGGTAGTCGACGATGCTGTAGCGCGCGCGGCGCGGCGCGGGCAGGTGGGCGCCGGACGTCATTTCATTGATCCGGGTGCCGGGCACCAGCGCGGCCAGTTCGGCTTCGACGGCGTCGCGCTCGTCGTCGCCGAACTGGCGGTGGTAATTGAAGGCCTGGATGAAGGGGAAGCGCGCCAGCAGCGGCTCGGTGAAATCATGGAATTGCTGGCGCGATACCGGGCCGGCGGCGCTAAACAGCTGGTTGGTGACGGTGAGCACTTCGACCGCTTCGTCGAGCCCGTGCCCGATGGCCCCGGCGCGCGCGCTGGCGCGCTGCTGGAAGCCGAGCGTGACCTTCTCGTACTCGAGCCGGCTGACCGCCGCCGCCAGCGCCAGCGTGGCGGCCAGTCCGCCGGCCAGCGTCAATGCCGCCGCGGCAGAAAGAGGGGAGGCCAGGCGGCGACGCAACATTTCCGGTTTCCTATGCGATCAGTGGTTGGGGAGAGCCATGCGGGAGTGCCACGCCAGTGTGGCATAAAATGCTGTTCCACGGCAAATGCATTGCGTGCGGGCAATATCATTGAGGCCACTATTGTTGTATTGCGTCCCCCTTGTGCTGGCGCCGGAAGAACAAGGCGATCAGCACGCAACCCAGCACCGACGGCAGGATCTGCGACCACGGTTGTGCAAAACGCAAGGTGTTGCCGGCGAATGCGGACAGCAGCGCGGCCAGCGCCGCGATCAGCTTGTAGATGTGCTCGTACACCCAGATCTGTGCAAACCAGTGGCGCGGAAAGCACCAGCGCACGGCGTCATATACGAGGATGGCGCCGAGCGCGCCCAGTGTTGAATGGACCACCAGCGCGGCGCCGTCCGCGCTGGCCTGCCCCAGCAGCGAGGGCAGCAGCAAGGCGGTGGCGCCGATGCCGGCGCCGGTCCACAGCGCGTCCAGCGGCGCCGGTCCGCGCTCCCGGGTCAGCACCGCGCGCCAGCCGCTGACGAGCTCGTACAGCACCAGCACCGTGAGCAGCGCAAACAGCGGCAGGAAGCGGAACCAGATGTTGCCCGCCACGGCGCTGGCACACACCACGGCCACGCAGGCCAGGAAGACGCGCCCGCGCCGGCGGTGCAGGGCGTCGCCCTTGGCTTTCAGCAGGATGAGCCCGCCGAGCAAGATGCCGAATGCGCCGGCGCCGATATGGATGGCCAGGTTGAACCAGTGTAGCGATGCCATGCCGCGTCCTTTAGTTGTGATGGGGGGCGCGCGCCAGCCAGGCCACCAGGGCCCGCACCAGCATCCGGTTCAGCCAGCCGTTGCCGCTGCCATTGCGGCGCGCGACCCAGCGCTGGGTGCGCAGCGCGCGCCGGGCGCCGGGGCCGGGGCCGGGCGCCGCCTTGACCGCGAACAGGATGCGGTTGTTGCCGGCCACGCCGTCGAAGCGGCACACGCGGTCGTCGAACATCAGGCGCAGCCGCTCGACCATGCGCGGGTAGCCGGGATCGTAGCTGAAGATATTGGCCACCAGCACGCCGCCATCGTGCAGCGCGCGCCGGCAATCGCCGTAGAAGCGCGCGCTGCCCAGCGCCGGCGGCAACCCGGACGCGTCGAAGCCGTCCACCACCAGCACGTCGGCGCAGGCCGCGGCCGTGCCCAGCCAGGCGGCGGCATCGGCGTGGATCACCGTGAAGCGCGCGTCGTCGGCCGGCACGCCGAACTGGGCGCGCAGGGCGATCACGTCGGCGCGCAGTTCGAGCACGCTGATGCGCGCGGCCGGAAAATGGCGGTAGCAGAACTTGGCCAGCGAGCCGCCGCCCAGCCCGACCAGCACGATGTGGCGCGGACGCGGCACGAACAGGGCGAAGCACATGATGGCGCGGCAATAAGCCAGCACCAGGCGCGTCGGGTCCGACAGCAGCATGTCGCTCTGGATGTCGCCGGGCGCGAATTCGAGCGTGCGGCGGTCGCCGCGGGTGGTCACCAGCGGCGGCGTGCAGGCGGGCGCGGGCGGGCGCGAGGGGGAAGGGCGTGGCGGCATCGGGGCAGGGAGCGTTCGGGTGGGCTGAGTATAGCGCCTCGGACCGGCGTGCACACGCGGCTTGTTGACGGGCATCGGTTTCTGATAAGCTGATCCCGACCGCCACCGGAGAGAGCCCATGTTTCTAGACCATCCCAACATCACCGCCACCAACAGCACGACCGAGCCGGACCGGATTGAACGCCTGACCCGGGTGTACGGCTATGCGGTGGCGCTGGCCGATGCCAGCGGCGTGGGCGAGGGCTTCATCGAGAAATTCAGCCAGCTGCACGACCACAAGGGCACGCTGATCGTGTTCTGGAGCGACGCCCCGAGCGAGGACGAAAAAGCCTTTTTCACGCGCGCCTGGGCCAGCAAGATCGGCGACGGCAGCAGCAACGTCGAGCACGAAACCTGAGGCCGCCGCGCCGATGGATATCACCACCATGGTGTTGGCGCTGGCACTGGGCAATGTGACCCTGTGCGCGGTGCTGTTCTTTTTCGAATACGACAGCAGCAAGTCGCCCAGCCTGTCGATCTGGACCATTTCCAAGCAATGCCAGGCCGCCGCCTGGCTGCTGCTGTATTTCCGCGGCAACGGCCTGGTGCCCGACCCGATCTCGATCCCGGCCGGCTCGGCCGTGCTGTTCGTCGGCGTCGCGCTCGAATCGGGCGCGCTGTGGGAGGGCGCCGGGCACGCCGGCTGGCGCCGCATCACCTATCCGCTGCTGGGGCTGGCCATCGCGGCCTTTTTGGCCTGCTACGTGATCGATGAAGTCGGCCTGCGCGTGGTGGCCGCGGCGCTGATCCTGGGCGCCTGCTATCTGTCGGGCGCGGCGGCGCTGGCCACCGGCTGGCGCGGCGCGACCATGCTGCGCCGCTTCCTGGTCGTCGCCAGCACCGTGCTGGCGCTGCTGGTGGCCGCGCGCGGCCTGCTGGTGCTGATGCCGGGCGGCTGGGGCTGGCTCTCGAACGGCATGCTGCAATCGCTGTCCTCGGGCGCCTTCTACCTGCTGATGCTGATGGGCGGCTTCGGCTACCTGCTGCTGGCGCGCGAACAGCAGCAGCAGGAGCTGGCGCGCCAGGCGCTGGTCGACCCGCTGACCGACGTGCCGAACCGGCGCGGCTTTTTCGACAAGCTGGCGCCGTGGATGGCGCTGGCGCGCCGTCCCGGTCCGCCGACCGCGCTGGTGCTGATCGACCTCGACCGGTTCAAGCGCGTCAACGACAGCTACGGCCATCCGGCCGGCGACGCGCTGCTGCGCCAGGTGATCGACGTGTGCAAGAAGCAGTTGCGCGACAGCGACCAGCTGGGGCGCCTGGTCGGCGTCGAATTCGCGCTGCTGCTGCCGCGCACCGGGCCGGCCGAAGCGCTGCTGGTGGCCGAACGGATGCGCGCGGCCATCGCCGGCGGCGCCATCAAGACCGAGCGCGCGATGATCTCGATGACCGCCAGTTTCGGCGTGACCACCATCCGCGCCGAAGACAGCACGGTGAGCCTGTTCAAGCGCGCCGACCAGGCGCTGCAAAAGGCCAAGCAGGGCGGGCGCAACCGGGTGGCCGAACCCGACCTGGAAGAGGCGCCGGCCTGAGACGGCCGCGCGCGTGTCACGCGCCTGTCACGCGGCGGCGCTACTGTGCTGGTTTGACAGCCGGAGCCCGCCAGGATGTTCACCCTTAAGAAAGAAGCTTCGATGTACGCCGCCGTAGACCTGGGTTCCAATAGTTTCCGTATGCATGTGGGTAAGCACGACGGCGAATCGATCCGCGTGTTGAAAAGCCTGCGCGAGCCGATCCGGCTGGCCGCCGGCCTCGACGCCAAGGGTTGCCTGACCGAGGCGGCGATGCAGTCGGCGCTGGCCTGCCTGCGCAATTTCAAGGAGGCGCTGGCGCCGTACCGGCTCGATGCCGTACGCGTGGTGGCCACCTCGACCCTGCGCGTGGCCCGGAACAGCGCCGCCTTCCTGCCGGCCGCCGAACAGGCGATCGGCTACCCGATCGAGATCATCTCGGGCGAGGAAGAAGGCCGTTTGATCTACATGGGCGTGGCCAATGCGCTGGCCGCGCCGTCCGAACGGCGCCTGGTGATCGACATCGGCGGCGGCTCGACCGAGCTGATCCTGGGGCGCGGCCCCGATATCGAACGGGTCGAATCGTTTTCGATCGGCACCGTCAAGCAAAGCCTGTCATTTTTCGTCGGCGGGCGCATCGACGCCGCCTCGTATGAAGCGGCGATCCTGTCGGCGCGCAGCCATTTCGAGGATGCCGCGCCGCCGTACCAGCGCCAGAACTGGCATACCGGCTACGGCTCCTCGGGCACGGTGCGGGCGATCGCCGAAATCATCGCGCGCAACCAGCTGGGCGACGGCCTGCTCAGCCCGGCCGGGCTGGAAGCGCTGAAGCAGCGCTTCATCGCGGTCGGCCAGGTGGCCCGGATCGAGATGGCGGGCCTGCGCGCCGAGCGCGCCGGCACCATCATCGGCGGCCTGGCGATCCTGATCGCGCTGGTGCGCGAACTGGGCATCGACGTCATCACCCCGGTCGAAGCGGGCCTGCGCATGGGCGTGATGTGGGACCTGTACCTGCGCTCGATGCAGCAGGACCGGCGCGAGCAGTCGGTGACGGAACTGGGGCGCAAATTCCATATCGACGAAATACGCGCGGCGCGCGCGGCGCAGCAGGCCGCCGCGCTGTACGTGCAGCTCAAGCCGGCCGGCGACGTCTACATCCGGCCGCTGCAATGGAGCGCGCTGCTGCACGAAATCGGGCTGGTGGTGTCGCAGACGGGCTACCACAAGCATGCCGCCTACCTGATCGAAAACGCCGACCTGCCGGGATTTACCACGCGCGAACAGAAGCTGATGGGGCGCTTGATCCTGGCCCAGAAGGGCAACCTGCGCAAGGTGGCCGAGGCGCTGATCGAGCCGGACTTCGCCAAGGCGGTGCTGGCGCTGCGCATGGCGATTTTGCTGATGCATGCGCGCATGGAGGCCGGCACGGGCGAGCTGAAGCTGCGCATGAAGAGCCGGGTCGACCTCGAGATCCGGCGCGACTGGCTGGCCGGGCATCCGACGCTGGCGTTCTGGATCGAGAAGGAACAGGAGTGGTGGGATGAGGTGGGGGTCGATTTCAGCGTTAAAACATTCGCTTGAATGGTCTCTTTGATTTTTCTGTCAATACCCGTTTGCTGATGGCATACTGAGATGGCCTGATCCCAGCAAGACGCGTTGAAAAATCGAAGGGGAGACCTTGATTCAGGCTTTCGCCGGCTACACTGCCGCGCAGATCCTGCGCGAAGACCAGCATGCCGTCCTGCAGCGCGCCAGGCGCGACGCGGACGGCGCGCCCGTGCTCGTGCTGTGGGCGCGCGCCGGCCAAAGCGGGGCGCAGGCCCGCCTCGAACACGAATTTGCCTTGCGCGCCGAACTCGATCCGGCCTGGGCCGCGCGTCCGCTGGCGCTGCTGCACAGCGGCGACACGCTGGCGCTGGTGCTGTCCGACAGCGGCGCCGCGCCGCTCGCCTGCAGCCCCGGCCAGCCCATGGCGCTGCCGGCCTTCCTGCGCCTGGCGATCGCCATCGGCGCCGCCTTGTCCGCCTTGCACCGGCACGACATCGTGCACAAGGACCTGCGCCCCGACCACATCCTGGTCGACGCCGCCGGCGCGAATGTGCGCCTGACCGGCTTCGGCATCGCGGCGCGCCTGCGCAGCCTGCCGCAAACGCCCGAAGACCAGCTCAGCGGCACCCTGGCCTACATGGCGCCGGAACAGACCGGCCGCATGAACCGCGCCATCGATACCCGCACCGACCTGTATTCGCTCGGTGTGCTGCTGTACCAGCTGCTGTGCGGCGAACTGCCGTTCAGCGCCGGCGACGCCATGCAATGGATCCATTGCCATGTGGCGCGCGAACCGCACGCGCCCCAGCTGCACTGCCCCGACGTCGATCCGTCCTGCGCGGCGATCGTGCTCAAGCTGCTGGCCAAGACCGCCGAGCAGCGCTACCAGACCGCGGCCGGCTTGCTGGCCGACCTGCAGCACTGCCAGGCGATGCTCGAGGCGCAAGGGCGGATCGCGCCCTTCGTGCTGGCCTGCAACGATGGCGCGGCGCGCCTGCAGATCCCGGAAGCGCTGGTCGGGCGCGCCGCCCAGATCGGCCTGCTGGAAGAGGCGGCGCTGCACGTGGCGGCCGGCGGCGCGCCCGAACTGGTGATGATCTCGGGCAACGCCGGGACCGGCAAGTCGGCGCTGCTGGCCGCGCTCCAGTTGTCCGAGGCGGTGGCCGGCGCGATCGTGGTGTCGGCCAAATTCGAGCAGCACACGCGCGACATCCCGTACGCCACGCTGGCGCACGCATTCCAGAAACTGGTGCGCCAGATGCTGGGCCAGAGCGAGGCGGCGCTGGCCAACTGGCGGCGCGCCTTGTCGGCGGCGCTGGGCCCGAACGCGGCCCTGATGCTGGAGCTGATCCCCGAGCTCAAGTTCGTCATCGGCGAGCCGGGCGAGCCGGTGGCGCTGGCCCCGCTCGAAGCGCAGGCCCGCTTCCAGACCGTGTTCCGCCAATTCCTGGGCGCTTTCACCGGGGCCGATTCGATGCTGTTGCTGTGCCTGGACGACTTGCAGTGGATCGATGCGGCCAGCCTCAAGCTGCTGTCGCATCTGGTCGGCCATCCCGATGTGCGGCATGTGCTGGTGGTGGGCGCCTATCGCGCCAGCGAAGTCAATGCCACCCATGCGCTGGCGCTGACGTACGAGAACATGAAGCGCCAGGGCGCCGGCATGCGCCATGTGGTGCTGCAGGCGCTGAGCCGGCAGGACGCGGGCCTGCTGGTGGCGGCGGCGCTCGACTGTCCGGCGGCGCAATGCGCGCCCTTGTCCGACCTGGTCTACGCGAAGACCGCCGGCAATCCGTTTTTCACGCTGCAGTTCCTGACCCGGCTGGTCGAAAGCGCGCTGCTGCGCTTCGACCACGCGCACGAAGCCTGGACCTGGGATGCGCCGGCGATCGGCGCCAAGGAATTCTCCGACAACGTGGTCGACCTGATGATCGCGCGCTTGCAGCAGCTGCCCTACAGCACGCTGGAGCTGGTCAAGCTGCTGGCCTGCCTGGGCCAGGACGCCAGCCTGGCCACGCTGGGCCAGGTGGCCGGCATGAGCAGCGTCGAAACCGACGAATGCCTGTGGCCGGCCGCGCGCCTGGGACTGGTGATGCGCGAACCGGGCGCCTACCGCTTCGTGCACGACCGCGTCCAGGAGGCCGCCTATTCGCTGATCGCGCGCGCCAGCCTGCCCGAACGCCACCTACACATCGGCCGCTTGCTGCTCGGTCAGCTGGAGCCGGCCGCGCTCGAGCAACAGGTATTTTGCGCCGTCAGCCACCTGAACCGGGCGCGCGAGGCGATCAGCGACGAGCCCGAGCTGCAGGCGCTGGCGCGCCTGAATGCGATGGCCGGCGCGCGCGCGCGCGGCGCCATCGCTTACGACGCGGCGCGCCATTACTTCGAGCTGGCCGCCGGACTGACGCCGCCGGCCGCCTGGCAGGACGACTTCGAGCCGACCTTCGCGCTGCACTGCGCGCTGGCCGAATGCGAATACCTGTGCGGTAACCTGGAGCAGGCCGACCGCCTGTACGCGACGCTGGCCGAGCACGCCCGCTCGCGCCTGGAAATGGCGCAGGTGGCGCTGATGCGCACCGCGCTGTACCAGGTCTGGGGCCGGTTCGACCTGGCCGTGGCGGTTGCGCTGGAAGCGCTGGCGCTGTTCGCCGTCACCTTCCCGGACGACCCTGGCGACGTGGCCGAGGCGCTGGCCGCCGAGCGCGCCGCGGTCGAGCGCAACATGGCCGGGCGCACCATCGCCGGCCTGGAAGACGAGCCGGCCAGCCTCGATCCCGAGATCGGCGTGGTCACCGAACTGTTTTCGGACATGGGCTCGTCGGTGTTCTCGGCCCGCCCGCTGATCTACCCGCTGCTGGCGGTCAAGGCGCTCAATTTCACGCTGCGTTTCGGCAGCAGCACCACCAGCTGCATGACCTATTCGCGCTACGCGATCCTGCTGGTGTCGCTGGGGGCGATCCCCGATGCGTTCGCCTTTTCCGAGCTTGCGCTCAGGCTGGCCCGGCGCAGCGCGACGGCGGGGCGCCGCAGCGGGCGCCTGGCGTTCGTGCACGGCGCCTATGTGCACAGCTGGCGCAAGCCGATCGCCGAGAGCGTGGCGCTGCTCGAGCAGGCATTCCAGGCCTGCCAGGAAGCGGGCGACCTGCCGCACGCCGGCTACGCGGCCCACATCGCCACCTGGAACAGCCTGGAAGCGGGCGCGCCGCTGGCCGAAGTCCAGCAGCGCGCCCGCACCTACCAGGTGTTCGCGCGCCAGCAGCGCAACGACGTGCTGATGCAGCTGCTGCGCTGCTACGAGCAGCTGACGCTGTGCCTGCAGGGCGCGACCGGCGCCGAAGGCAGCTTCGACGACCACCGCTTCAGCGCCGACGAGGCGCTGGCGCTGATGGACAAGGCCAGCTTCGGCGCGGCCCGCGCGCGCTTCCACCTGATGCGCCAGGTCGCCGCCTTCACGTTCGGGCGCTTCCACGAGGCGCTGCAGGCGGCCGAAGCGGCGGCCGCGGACCAGCATTTTTTCCTCGCTTCGGTCAACGATTCGACCCACCATTTCTACCATGCGCTGACCATGACGGCGCTGTACGCGGACGTGCCGCGCGAGCGCCAGGTGCGCTTCATGGCGGCGCTGCAGGACAAGCAGAAGCGGCTGGCCGACTGGGCCGGCCATTGTCCGGGCAATTTCGACAACCGCTACCTGCTGGTGGCGGCCGAGCTGGCCCGCATCGGCGGGCGCGACATGGAGGCGATGCGCGCCTACGACGCCGCGCTGGCGTCGGCGCGCGCCGGCGGCTTTGTTCACCACGAGGCGCTGGCGGCCGAACTGGCGGCCGGCTTCTACCGCGAGCGCGGCTTCGACAAGATCGCGCTGGCCTATGCGCGCGACGCGCTGGCCGCCTGCGCGCGCTGGGGCGCCTACGGCAAGATGCGCGAACTGGAACGCCGTTTCGAAGGCCTGGTGCGGGTGCCGTCGCCCGATCCGCACGCGTCCGGCGCGGCGGGCGAAGCGCTGGACCTGATGGCGGCGCTGCGCGCGTCGCAGGAACTGTCGGGCGCCGCCGACGGCGCGGCGCTGGCCGCGCTGCTGCTGCGCATGGCGATCGAGCAAGCCGGCGCCGCGCGCGCGCTGCTGGTGCTGCCGGCCGGCGCAGGCTGGCGCTGCGTGGCGCGCGCCAGCCTGGGGCCGGCCGGGGTCCAGGTCGAAGCGCGCGCGATGGCGCTGGCCAGTGCCGGGCTGCCCGAGTCGCTGCTGCAGTTCGTGCTGCGCACGCGCGAAACGGTGCTGCTCGACGACGCCATGGCCAGCGTCCAGTTCCGCGACGATCCCTTCGTCCAGCGCGCCCGTCCGCGTTCGGTGCTGTGCATGCCGCTGCTGCGCCAGGGCAGTCTGAACGGCGTGCTGTACCTGGAAAACGCGCTCGCGCCCGGCCTGTTTACGCCGGTCCGGCGGCTGGTGCTGGAACTGATCGGGGCGCAGGCGGCGATCTCTCTCGACCAGGCCGCGCTGGCCGATGCGCTGCGCGCCGATAACGCGGCGCAGCGCGCGGCGCTGGCGGCGCAGCGCACCAAAGCCGCTTTCGTGGCCGGCCTGTCCCGGCAGATCCGCGGCCCGATGGGCGCGCTCTCCTGCGTTGCCGGCCTGGCGCTGCGCACCGGCCTCGATGGCGCACAGCGCGGCTACATGGAACAGATCCAGCGCGCCGCGCAGGCGCTGACGCAGATCGTCAACGATGTGCTCGACTTTGCGCGCATCGAGGCCGGCACCATGGCGCTCGAAGCGGTCACCTTTGCGTTGCCCGAACTGGCGCTCGACGTGCAAGCGGCTGCGGCGCGCAGGAGCGGCGGCCTGGGACCTGCGCTGCAGATCGATCTGGCGCCAGGGCTGCCGCATTACCTGGTCGGCGATCCGCTGCGCCTGGGGCAGCTGCTGTGCAACCTGGCTGAATACGCGCAGCAGGATGGCGCCGCAGCGGCGCTGTCGGTGCGCCTGGTCGGGCGCGACGGCGGCGTGGCCGGGCTGCGTTTTGCCGTGCGCGGCAGCGGCGCCGGCCTGGACGCGGCGCAGGGCGCGGCGCTGTTCGATCCGTTCCGCGACGGCGCCGCCATCGCGCGCGCGGCCGGGGGCAGCGGCCTGGGACTGGCGATTGCGCAGGACCTGGTGCGGCGCATGGGCGGCCTGATTGAATATGGCGGCGCGGCGGGCGGCGGCGCCGAATTCAGCTTCCGGATCGACCTGGCATGCGTCCCCGATCCACTGCCGGCCAGCGCGGCGGACATGGCGCAGCGCGACGACGAGCGCGCGCAGCTGGCGCGCCTGCTCGACATGCTGAGCGAATTTAGCGGCGAAGCGGCCGAGTATTTCGAGGCGATCCGTCCGGCGCTGGCCGGCCTGGTCGAGCCGCATGCGCTGGCGCGCCTGTCGGCCCATATCGCCGGCTACCAGTTCGAGGACGCGCATCGATTGCTGACCGCGCACGGCTGAAGCATGCCAGCGTTGCACCGGTCATGATCCTGATCAATGTCCGGCGCAGGCGTGCTCCTGTTCAATAATAACTAAATCGTATATATTGTTTAAATTATTTAATTGAGGAGTCAAGAATGGCCAAATCCCCCGCCGCGAAAACCAATGGGCACACCGTAGCCGCACTCAAGGCCGCCGCTCCTAGAAAGGCAGTCGCCGCCAAACCGGCGCGCAAGGCCGCCGCCAAGGCGCCCGTCAAGGCAGCCGCCGTGGCGAAAGCGGCGCCCGCCGCCGCGGCGAAGAAAACCGTGACCCGGCCGGTTGCAAAAGCGCCGCGCAAGCCTGTCGCCAAAGCCGTTGCCGCCAAGCCGGCAGTAGCCAAACCCGCAGTAGCCAAACCCGCAGCCGCCAAGCCGGCGGCAGCGAAACCAGCAGCAGTCAAGCCGGCAGCTGCCAAAACAGCAGACGCGGCGGCCGTCAGCGGGTCGGACGCACCCGATGGCGCGCGCGACAAGGTCCGCAAGGCCAAGCTGGTGCGCGACAGTTTCACGATGCCCGAGCAAGAATACGCGGTGCTCGGCCAGGTCAAGAAGGCATGCATCAAGGCGGGATTCGAAATCAAGAAGAGCGAGCTGCTGCGCATCGGCGTGGCCCTGATCAGCCAGCTCGATATGGCAACCTTGCAAAATGTGCTCACAAGCTTGCCTCAGCTCAAGACAGGGCGTCCCAAGAACGATTGACGTGCGGAAGCGGCCAGTTGGCGATGGCGCCCTGGCAGGGAAGAATTGGCTAAGCGAGGTCGCGTGCGCACGGGGTTTGGGTGGCAACGCTAAGATACTGAAGAGGGCGCCGCCGATCCGAGGATCGGCTGCCGCCGCCTGGCAGCAATACTTTATTGTCTAGTGCATCGATGCGCTGGACAGTTCTTTCAAGTCGCGGATACTCATTTCCGACTTTTCGTGCATGCGCAACAAGATGGTCGCGCCGACCGCCAGCTTGCGATGGCGAATCTTGCTGATGATCGGCGGCTGCACTTCCAGCACGCGGCACAACTCAGCATCGTTCTTCAAGTTCATCTTTTCGATCAAGGTATCGAGCAACTTGTTCGGCACGAAGCTCGATGGCTCGAGCGCCCGGGCGCGGTTCATCGCCTCGATCATTTCTAGTTTTTTCTGTCGTACGTTCATCGTACTCCTCCGAAAGGTTGCGTTCAGGTGGGCGGTTCGATTTTTGTTCAACTTCCCCGTGCGCGTGACAATTGGAGACTATTTATGCAGCACGGGTTGTTATCGATGATACTACGATAAGAATATATTCGCAGCAAAGTTGATAAAAATATGGGCGGAATATACACGGTTCGTGCTAATCAGTCACTAAATTTAGGCCCGAACGCGTTAAAAGCAGCGTTTTATCCGCTTTCGCGGCCGCCGCGTGGGAATGCGTGACCATGATGGCGGCCGCGCCGCTGGCCTTGATTTCGGCGCGCAGCAGCGCCAGGATCAGGGCCGCCGTCTCCGGATCGAGGTTGCCGGTCGGTTCGTCGGCCAGCACCAGCGCCGGGCGATGCACCAGCGCGCGCGCGATCGCCACGCGCTGCATTTCGCCGCCCGACAGCTGGCGCGGGAAGTCGTCGCCGCGTCCCGCCAGGCCGACCGCGGCCAGCATCTCGGTGGCGCGCGCGCGGCCCTGGCCATTGAGCAGCAGCGGCAAGGCCACGTTCTGCGCCAGCGTCAGGTGCGGCAGCACGTGGAAGGCCTGGAAGATGAAGCCCATGCGGGTGCGCCGCAAGCGCGTGGCGGCATCGTCGCCCTGCGCCGCCATCAGCGCGCCGTCGATGATGATGGCGCCGCTGTCGGGCGCGTCCAGGCCTGCGATCAGGTTCAGCAAGGTCGATTTTCCGACTCCCGATTCGCCCATGATGGCGACGAACTCGCCGGCCTTGAAGTGGTGCGACAGGCCGCCCAGCACGGTGCGCCCGCCGTAGGTTTTTTTCAGGTCGCGCAATTCGAGCATAAGATCCTAGTGGGTGAGGGCGCGCCGCAACGCAAAACTGAGTGCGTCGACCAGCGCCACCAGCAGCAGCATGGCGATGATGACGGTGGCCGCGGCGGGCATCTGGAATAGCGACAGGTGGTACTTGAGCATCTGGCCCAGGCCGCCGGCGCCGACCACGCCCAGCACGGCGGCGGCGCGGATATTGTTCTCCCAGCGGTACAGCGTGTACGACAGCATTTGCGGCAAGGCTTGCGGCAAGGTGGCATACAAAAAGGCGGCCATGGCGGAGGCGCCGTTGGTGCGCAGCGTCGCTTCGGGCAGCGGCTCGGCATTTTCGAGCGCTTCGGCGAACAGCCGTCCCAGCACCCCGCTGGTATGGGCCGCCAGCGCCATGCAGCCGGCGAACGGCCCCAGGCCGGCCGCCACCAGCAGCATCGATGCCCACACCAGTTCCGGAATCGAGCGCAGGATATTTTGCAGCACGCGCGCGATGGCGCGCGGCACGGCGCCGAAGCGGCCGGCCGCCGGCAGCGCCAGCGCCAGGCCGCCGGCCACCGCCAGCAAGGTGCCCAGCGCCGACATCGACAGCGTCTCGAGCGTGGCCAGCGCGGTCTTGCGCAGGAAGGCCGGCGCCAGCTCGGGCGGGGCGAAGCCGGCCAGGAATTCGCGCAGGCTGCGCGCCGCGTCGGAGGTGAAAAATTCGGACCATTTGAGCGGCAGCGCGGCGAAGCTGGCCGCCACCAGCGCGGCCAGCGCGGCCATGAGCAGCCAGGTCGAAAACGAGCGCGCGGGCGCGGCCGGCTTCATCCCAGCCTCCGGCGCAGCATCTTCGACACCAGGTCGGCCACCGCGACCAGCAGCACGAACACGATCAGCATGGTCGACACTTCGCCGCCGTTCATCATGCGGGTCGATTCGTCCATGCGCTGGCCCAGCCCGCCGGCGCCGACAAAGCCCATCACCGCCGAGCCGCGGATCGCGCACTCCCAGCGGTACACCGTGTACGACACCAGTTCCGAAGCCGATTCCGGCAGCGCGCCATACAGCAGCGCGGCCAGGCGCGGGCTGCCGTTGGCCAGCAGCGCGTCGGTGGCGTGGGCGCTGCCCGATTCGAGGATTTCGGCATATACCTTGCCCAGCATGCCGCTATAGGTCAGCGCGATGGCCAGCACGCCGGCGGTCGGACCGAGGCCGACGATGCGCACGAACAGCAGCGCCCACACCAGTTCGGGCACGCTGCGCAGCAGCACCAGCACCCAGCGCACCGCCTGGCGCAGCAGGGCTGCCGGCCAGCGCATGCGCCCGGTGCCCAGGCGCGAAATCGACAGCCGTTCGGTGACGATCAGGGTGGCGGGAATGGCGCCCAGCAGCGCCAGCGACAGGCCGGCGGTGGCAATGGCGACCGTCTGCCAGGTCTCGCGCAGCACCATCGCCAGGAATTCGGGATCGTGGGCCGGGGTCAGGAAGCCGCGCAGGAAGCGGCCGGCGGCCACCAGCGACTGCTGGTCGAACAGGATCCACGGCTTGAATTCGCTGAACACCATCGCAGGCCACAGCAACGCCAGCGCGGCGATGGCGATGATGACGCGCGTGCGCCAGGCCGGATCGGCATGCAGCACCACTTAGAAGCAGGCGCCGACGGCGAGGCGTTCGGGCGTTTCGTGCGGCTGGGACGGCGCGGCTGCCGCCGTGTCGTTCTGGTACAGCGCGGCGATCATCGCGTCGCTGACCTGCTCGCGCGGCGCGTCGAACACCACGCGGCCGTCGCGCAGGCCGACGATGCGCGGAAAATTGGCGCGCGCGATGTCGACCTGGTGCAGGCTGCACACCAGCGTCGCGCTGCGCACGGTCGCTTCGTGCTGCAGCGCCGCCAGCGTCTTTTGCGACAGCGTCGGGTCGAGCGCGGAGAGCGGCTCGTCGACCAGGAATACCTGGGCGCTTGACAGCAGCAGGCGCGCCAGGCCGCAGCGCTGGCGCTCGCCGCCGGACAGGCGGTCGACCCGCGAATAGAGCTTCTCGCCCAGACCGAAGTGCGCCAGCGCGTCGTACGCGGCATCCGGATCGACCGGCTTGATCAGCGAGGACAGCGCCTGCCACAAGCTCCAGTGCGGCAGGCGCGCGGCCAGTACCGCATTGACCACGCGCTGGCGCGGCGGCAGCGGCGGCGTCTGCGGCGCCAGGAACAGGCGCGCGCGCAGCCGGTGGCGCGCCTGTTCCGGCAGCGCCCAGGGGTCTTGTCCGAACAGGTCGAAGCGTCCGCTGGCCGGCTTGTGGGCGCAGGCCAAGGTGGCCAGCAACGTGGTCTTGCCGGCCCCGGAAGGGCCGATGATGGCCAGCTGCTCGCCTTGCGTGACCACCAGGTCGATGCCGTGCAGCGCTGCCGCCTTGCCGGCGGCAAGGTGGCGCACTGTGAGGTTCTCGAGCCGGTAGGTGGTCATCGGTGCTGCCTTACTTGAGCAGGCCGGACGCGCGCGCGACGCTTTCGAGCTTGTCGTAGTTGGCGGCCGAGGTAGGTATGAAGCGCGAGGCCTTTTGCAGTTCGAGGATTTCCTTGCCTTCTGGCGTGGACTTGTCGAGCGCGAGGAAGGCGTCGGTGATTTTCTTCTTCAGCTTCGGATTCATGTCCGAACGCACCGTCCAGTTGTAATCGTAGTAGGGCGGGGTGGTGTAGAACACGTGCACGGACGGATCGACCTTGCCGGCATTGGTCAGCTTTTCCCATACCGAGATGTTGAGCGCGCCGGCATCGACCTTGCCGCCCGCGACGGCGGCGATGGTGGCGTCATGCGCGCCGGAGAAGGCGATCCGTTTGAGGTCGGTGTCCGGATTGATCTTGGCCGCCAGCAGGTAGGCGCGCGGCATCAAATGGCCCGAGGTCGACGACTCGGAGCCGAAGCTGAGCGTCTTGCCCTTCAGGTCGTCGAGCTTGGTGATGTCCTTGGAGGTCGTGATGAACACCGAGCGGAACGACGCGTCTTCGAGGCGCTGCACCAGCGGCACCACCTTGCCATTGCTGCGCACCTTGGCCTGCACGAACGTGAAGCCGCCGAACCAGACCATGTCGAGCTTGTTGTTGACCAGGCCTTCGACCGAGGCGGCGTAGTCGGTGACCGGGGTGAACTCGACCTTCATGCCGGTCTTCTTGGCCAGGTAGTCGCCCAGCGGCTTGAACTTGCGCTGCAATTCGGTCGGGTTTTCGTCGGGAATGGCCGACACGCGCAGCACGCCCGGCACGGCCTGGGCCAGCGCGCTGGCGGAAGCGAACATCAGGCCGGCCGCGGCGCTGGCGGTCAGCAGGGTCTTGATGGTGTTCAGTGCGGAAAAGTGTCGCATGTTGGCCTTTGTAAAAAATATCCAGGGAAAAAGCAGGAAGGCACGCTAGAACGCTTGCCATCCATGAAAAAAACATAATCAGCTATCATAACAAAAACGTCAACTTGCCACCTGCGCCAATTTCACTTGCCAACCATGCCTATCAGCCGCCCCACCGAAGTGCGCCACCCGCTGGCCAACGCCTCCATCGCGGCTGAACTTGCCGCCGGCCTGTGCGCGCCCGCCGCCGCCATCGCGCCCAAGTTCCTGTACGACGCCCTGGGCTCCAAATTGTTCGAGGCGATTTGCGAATTGCCTGAATACTATCCGACCCGCACCGAGGCCGCCATCGTGGCCTGCCACGGGGCCGAGATCGCGCGCGCGGTCGGGCCGGGCGCCACGCTGATCGACCTGGGCGCCGGCAACTGCGCCAAGGCCGCCACGCTGTTTCCCTTGCTGCATCCGGCCCAGTACGTGGCGATCGACATCTCGTACGACTTCCTGCACGAGGCCATCGACCGTTTGCAGCAGCGTTTTCCGCATATCGAAATGACCGCGCTGGGCCTCGATTTTTCGGCCGGGCTCGACCTGCCGGGCGTGGTGCGTCCCGAAAAACGCCTGTTTTTCTATCCCGGCTCGTCGATCGGCAACTTCACGCCGGTCGAAGCGCGCGCCTTCCTGCGCCGTGCGCGCGACCAGTGCGACACCGACGGCGGGCTGCTGATCGGGATCGACCTGGTCAAGGACAGCGCCACGCTGGACGCCGCCTACGACGACGAGCTGGGCGTGACGGCCGCCTTCAACCTGAACATCCTGCGCCATGTGAACCGCCTGATCGGCGCCGACTTCCAGGTGGCGCAGTGGCGCCATCGCGGCTTCTACAATGCCGATGAAGGCCGGGTCGAAATGCACCTCGAAGCGCGCGCGGCGCTGACGGTCAGCTGGCCGGGCGGCGCGCGCAGCTTTCGCGCCGGCGAGCGGATTCACACCGAAAACAGCTACAAATACCGGCAGGCGGCGGCGCTCGGACTGCTCGAACAAGCCGGTTTTGCGGCGGCCAAGGTGTGGACCGATCCGGACAGCTGGTTCGCCCTCATTTACGCGCGTGCGCTGCCGCTGGCATGAACGACGGCCACCAGGACGGTCTGGCGCAGCACTTCCGGCAGGTGCGGCAACGCTCGCTGATGCTGGCCGAGCCGCTGTCGGACGAAGACTGCGGCGCCCAGTCGATGCCCGACGCCAGTCCCGTCAAATGGCACCTGGCGCATACCACCTGGTTCTTCGAGACCTTCGTGCTGGAACGATTTGAAACCGGGTTCGCGCCGTTCCACCCGGCGTTCCGCGTGCTGTTCAACTCCTATTACAACGGCATAGGCGAGCGCCATCCGCGCGCCCAGCGCGGCCTGCTGACGCGGCCCGCCATGCGTGAGGTGCGCACCTACCGCGCCGACGTCGACGCCCGCATGGCGCGCCTGCTGGGCGCGCATCCGTTCGATGCCGAGCTGGCGCGGCTGGTCACGCTCGGCCTGCAGCACGAGCAGCAGCACCAGGAGCTGATCCTCACCGACGTGCTGCACCTGCTGGCGCACAATGCGCTGCTGCCGGCCTACCTGGCCACGCCGGCCGCCGCCGCTGCGCCCGGCACGCCTGGCTGGATCGCGATCGCCGGTGGCCTGGCCGAGATCGGGCACGACGGCGACGGCTTCTGCTTCGACAACGAGCTGCCGCGCCACCGCCAGTACGTGGCGCCGTTCCAGCTGGCGCGGCGCCTGGTCAGCAACGGCGAGTACCTGGCCTTCATCGAGGCCGGCGGCTATACAGACGCGTCGCTGTGGCTGTCCGAGGGCTGGGACAAGGTCGGCGCCGAACGGCTGGCCCATCCGCTGTACTGGCGCCGCGACGACGCCGGCCAGTGGCACCAGTTCACGCTGCACGGCGAGCAGCCGCTCGACCTGGCGCAGCCGGCCACCCATCTGTCGCTGTTCGAGGCCGACGCCTGCGCCCGTTTCATGGGTGCGCGCCTGCCCACCGAAGCCGAATGGGAACTGGCCGCGAGCGCGCACGGGCCTGCCTTCGATCAGCTGTTCGGCAGCTGCTGGCAGTGGACCAGCAGCAGCTACGCGCCTTACCCCGGTTATGCCTGCGCGCCCGGCGCGCTGGGCGAATACAATGGAAAATTCATGCTCAATCAATATGTGCTGCGCGGCTCGTCCTGCGCGACCCCGCCCGGACATGCGCGCAACAGCTACCGCAACTTCTTCCCGGCCGGCGCGCGCTGGCAGTTCTCCGGCGTCAGGCTGGCCAAATGAGCTTGCACCTGCCCGACATCAAAAACCTGCACCTGCCGCACGTGCAAATTCTGAACCGGCGCGCCAACGCCTACATCCTCAAGCACCCGCTCGGCTTCGTGTGGCAGACGCTCAAGGGCTTCAAGGCCAACCAGGGCTTGCTGCTGGCCGGCGCGGTCGCCTATTACGCGCTGCTGTCGATCGTGCCTTTCCTGATGCTGGTGGTGGTGGCGCTGTCGCACTTCATCCCCGAGGCCGAACTGCTCAACACGCTCTCGCGCTACCTCGAATGGATCATTCCGAGCCAGTCGAAGGCGGTGGTGGTGGAGCTGTCGCACTTCCTCAAGGACCGCGATCTGGTCACCGGCGTGCTGCTGGTGGTGATGCTGTTTTTCAGCTCGGTGGCCTTCACCGCGCTGGAGAACGCGATGTCCGTGATCTTCTACCATCGCGTGCAGATCAAGCGCCGCCGCTTTCTCATTTCGGCCATCCTGCCGTACTGCTATATCGTGGCGCTGGGGGTGGGCATCATGATCGTCACGCTGGTGGCCGGCACCTTGCAGATACTGGGCCAGGAGAGCGTGCTGTTCCTCGGCTACCACTGGTCGCTGAACGGCGTCTCCGGCGTGCTGCTGTACCTGGTGGGCCTGACCGGCGAGATCCTGGTCCTCAGTTCGATCTACCTGGTCATGCCGGTGGGGCGCTTGTCGCTGTCGCATGCGCTGATCGGTGGCGTGACCGCGGCGCTGCTGTGGGAAGTGGCGCGCCATGTGCTGGTCTGGTATTTCACCACGCTGTCCCAGGTGAACGTGGTGTACGGTTCGATGACGACCGCGATCGTGGTCATGTTCAGCCTCGAAATCGGTGCCATCCTGCTGCTGTTCGGGGCCCAGGTCATTTCCGAGTACGAGCGGGTGGGGCGCGACCAGCACGACCAGGAGGCGGGCGGCATGCGCACCGAGGCGGCGCAGTAAAATTTAATTTGCTGCGCCGCACAAAGTCGTGCTACACTACGTTCAGTGGTGAGGTTCATGCGAACCGAAGCACTATCCCAGAGTCTGCGCCGCGTTTCGGTATGTGTAATGGTGAAACGTAGACGACGCAAGCACCGGGGATTTGTAATTCCGGATACGTTGGTCGATTTACACGTCAGGGCACCACGCAGATAGCATGGGCGCCTGAGACACGAACAAAGCATTGGTAATACATTGGAATAGAGCTCGCTTCGGCGAGCTTTTTTTTCGTCCTGCCGGGGCGCATCGCTGTCGCCCGCCCGTGCGCTGTTCCGCGCGAACTTTAGCCCTTCATGGCGCCTGGAATGCCCTTGCCTAGATACCAGGTGATTAGTTGCATATGGTATTTTATTTGCTGTAATTGCAAGTATCGCCGCGATCCGTATACAATTTTTCTTCCGCAAAAAATTTCTTGCGCGAATCTAGAGTAGTCCTATAATCGACGAGCGCATTGCATGGGTTCTTCGATAGGATTACTTATTTTAGGGAATCGGTATGGACAACACGGAAACCAGCGGGAAACTTGTTTGGGAAACCCCGACCATGGAGGTCCTCGTGGTTGAGCAAACCGCGATCCAGCCGGGGGTCGGTACCGATGGCGGAGTTGCGGATTGTTCTCGCTCCTGAATGGCATTTTTCGGCATAAGATAAGGAACCGCCATGGACAACGTCGAATCGACCAAGGAAGAATGGGAAACCCCGCGAATGGAGGCGCTTGTGGTTGAGCAGACCGCACACCAGCCAGGCAGCGGATTGGATGGCGATTTCTTCCCCGATTGTTCCCATTCTTAAATGGTGGTGGTTAACCGACCGAATGCCGCGCAGCAGGCTCTCCGGTGAATTTAACGCTGCCGGATTCCGCCGCTTTCTCTGCGCCGGAGAAAATAGAATTTCTCAGGGCGGCGCTGAGTGCAACGCCTGACGTTCCCTGGCTGCGCGTGCAGCTGGCGAACTTGCTCGTGTTGCGTGACCACTTTAGCGCGGCAATCGACCTGTTAAGTGCGTATCAATTTGTAGGCGTTTGGCAACATCGTGCACGTATGCTGGAAGGCAACGCATGGCTGAGCGAGGAAACGCACGAGGCCAATCTTCAAGCCAGCAAGCTATTCGCAGTCGCCCGCGATGCGGCCCAGATTCCGGCGTCACGGGCGCGTGCGTTGGCAGCGTTCGGAAAAGCGCAATTGCGTTTGGGCGAGCGCACGGAAGCGAGGAGCGCTTTCGAGCGGGCCTTGCAGCTTGATGCGCGCAATCCGGATGCGCAGAAGCGCTTGACCGCAATGGACATCAATGAAGGCCGCGAAGTGCAGGCGCTGCAACGTTGCGATGCCCTGCTCCAGCGTGGGGTCAACAATTCACGCCTGTTGGCTGACCGGTATCTGTTGCTTGCGCTGCTAGGCCGCGCAACGGAAGCCCGGGCGCAAGAAGGACTGGACCAGTTCCTGGTCGACGCCAGTCCGGCGCCGCCTTGCGGTTGGGACTCGGCTGATCAATTCAGCCAAGCGCTGCGCGAAGAGCTATGCAGCCACCCGTCGCTGCGCTATGAACGCTATGGATCGGCATCTGCCGCCAGTTGGCGCATCGACGAGCCGTTGCTGGCAAGGGCCAAGGTGTTTCCGTTCTTTCTGGACATGCTGCGCCGTGAAATCACGGCGCATCTCGGTCGTCTGGACGATGGTCATGCGCTCAAGCAATCAGCACCGGAACGGGCACAAATCCGGGCCTGGGCCGTCCTTGCCCAGGGGCCTGGCCATGAAGACTGGCACATGCATCAATCGGGCTGGATTAGCGGCGTCTACTATGCGGCCGTGCCGGAGTCGGTGACGACGTCGCTCGACCAGCGCGGCTGCATTGAGTTTGGCAATCCCGAACTGTCCCATATCCCGCGCCTCATTCCCGGTCAGCGCCTGACCGTGCGCCCCAGTCCCGGGAAACTGTTGATGTTCCCTAGCCAGGCTTACCACCATACCTATCCAAGTGATAGTTCAGAACGTCGTTTGGCAGTCGGCTTTGATGTCATACCAATCGCTCCCTGAGGCTGCCCGGCGCCGCTATATCGCCTATGGGCTGGTGATCGATTCAACGCTGGCGCTTCGCGGCGCGCTGGCGGCGACCGGCGCTGCTGCGGCGCGTGCGCATGCGGATATCGAGATACGGACCGGCGCCATTCCTGCCGACCTGGTCGTCGAAAAACAGGTGGGACCGTACTCGTGGTGCCCCGGGAAAATAATTTTTGATATGCCGTCAGTGGGGCGCTACTACTGTGATGGCGGACGTGCCATGACGGTCGAGCCGGCTCAAGGTGCCGCCAGTCGTAGCGTTGAGGATATGCTCATCGCCACCGCCTTACCGGTCTTGCTGTGGATGCGCGACCAGGTGATATTGCATGCGTCCTGTTTGCAGTTGCCCGGCTTTCCGGCAGCAATCGCACTATCCGGCCCATCGGGCATCGGCAAATCGACATTGTTGCAACAGGGTTACCTGGGAGGGGCCCGTATCGTCGGGGATGACACGATCGCCCTGCATGGACACGAGGATGGTGTGACCGCCAGCGGCCTTCCCGGCTTGATTCAAGGCGCGGGGGCGACGGCGGTTGCCAGGGACAGGGCCCTGAATGAGGCGCCATTGGGGGCAGTGTTTTTCTTAAGCCGCACGCCATCGTTGAACAATCTGTCTTTTTCTGAATTGACCGGTGCCGGCGCGCTCCAGGCAATGCTTGGGCAACGCCATCGCAACAGGGTATTGGGTTTGCTGGGCAAGGAGGCGGCGGTGTTCAAGGCCATCGCCGCCATGGTGTCGGGTCCGGCATTCAGAATCTTCACCTGGCACAAGCGCGATGGTGATGCATCGTTGCGGAATGAAGAAATGGCATTCATCGAAGCAGTCTTGACGAGCTGATGCCGCACTGCCATCGGGCTACCGGGATAATGAATATTGAATGAGGACGAGTATGAATTCAAGTCAACGCTATGTCGTAACGGATGGTTTTTGCGCTACCAATCTGAATGACTCCTTGGTCGCGCTCGTAATAGAAAATGGCAAGTATTATTCCTTCGCCAAAACGGGGAAAACGATCTTGCAGTTGCTTGAAAATCCGCTGTCGTTCGATGACTTGGTCGCGCAATTGGCGGCCACTTACAACGTCACGGAAGAAAAATGTTCGGCTGAAACGGCACAATTTTTACTCAGCGTCGAAGCGGCTGGATTGATCAAGCGCTTGCCTTGATCTTGCCGATGACACAGAGGGCGATCGTGAGCCGCCACCTTGCCTTCGGATTGCGGTGGGAAAGCGCCATCGATTTGGCCCAATTTGCGGATGCCGCAACCAGCGGCGCCGTGCCCGATGTACAGGTGCGGCTTGCCGCTGGTGCACCGCCCGACAGAAGCGCGCAGTGTTCATGGGGCAGGTCGGAAGTCTTCAGTGACGGTTTCCGATTTCATGCAGATGACTTCGGCATATTTGATTTCTTTGCACCAGGCCGGCTTGATGTGTTTCCGGGGGGCGCCTGGACTCATGCCCTTATACACAAGTCAGTCGTCCTCCTCGCGTAGCGCCTTCAACGTTTGAGCCGCAGTCATCACTTGGTCCAGTCCACGCCAGATTGTCTTGACGCCTGGTTCGCCGTCGCTC
>JANYGW010000205.1 GCA_025359245.1 Massilia sp. | reverse complement strand
AGGATGAAGCCGACCGCGTTATGGCCGTACCACCACTGGATCATCGCGTCCTGCACGCCGGAATAGGCGGAATACGACTTGGTGAAGGAGGCCGGCATGCTCGCGCCATTGACCACATGCAGCAGCGTGACCGCCAGGATGTAGGCGCCGAAGAACCAGTTGGCGACATAGATGTGCGCGACCTTGCGCTTGACCAGCGTGCCGAAGAACACCACCGCATACGCGATCCAGACCACGGCGATCAGGATCGTGATCGGCCATTCGAGCTCTGCATATTCCTTGCCGCGCGTCAGGCCCATCGGCAGTGTGATGACTGCCGAGATCAGGACCGCTTGCCAGCCCCAGAACGTGAAGGCCGCCAGCTTGTCGGAAAACAGCCGGACCTGGCAGGTCCGCTGCACCACGTAATAGGAGGTCGCGAACAGCCCGCAGATGCCGAAGGCGAAGATCACCGCGTTCGTATGCAAGGGCCGCAACCGGCCATAGGTCAGCCATGGTATGTCAAAGTTCAGCGCCGGCCATGCCAGCTGGGCGGCGATGACGACGCCGACCAGCATGCCGATCACGCCCCAGACCACTGTGGCGACCGCGAACTGCTTGACGATCTTGTAGTTGTAATTATTGGTGTTACTGGCCAGCGTATCCAATTGATCTCCTCTGTAAGCAACGGTCCGTGCACGGAGGGTAAGTGGCGGACCCTTAAAAAAATTTGATGTGAATCAAATTTGCCCGGGTTCAACCAAATGGCTTGCAGTGCGCGCCTGGCCTGCTGGTCTGCGCGGCAGATACTGCTGGCGGTCCGGTTTTACAACTGCCGGGTCAGGTCGCCCGGATCAGGCAAAATGGGAGCGATGTGCAGGGGTTCGCCGCTGTCTGGACGACCTTCGACCCCGGCTTCCCGTTCATCGTCAACTTCACCTTCGATCTCCATGCCACCCGACCCGATGCCCCCGCGCCCCGCACCGCCTTTACACCCGCTCCTGGGCTTTCTCGCATGGCTGGCGCTGTGCTTCACAGCCGCCGGCATCGGCGCCGTCGCCTCCGTCAATGCCAGCGCTTTTTATCAACAACTCGCCCGCCCGCCGTGGGCGCCGCCAGGGTGGCTGTTCGGGCCTGTCTGGAGCGTGCTGTACCTGTGCATGGCGGTAGCGGCGTGGATGGTCTGGCGCATCGGCGGATGGCGCGCTGCGACCGGTGCGCTCACGCTGTTCGTGATCCAGCTGGTGGCCAATGCGCTGTGGACGTGGCTATTCTTTTATTTTCAGCGCGGTGCGCTGGCGACGTTCGAAATCGTGGTGCTGTGGGTCTTGATCGTGGCGACCATCGTCCGGTTCTGGCGCCTGCGTCCGGTGGCGGGCGCATTGCTGTTGCCGTACCTGGCGTGGGTGAGCTTCGCGTCGGTGCTGAGCTGGACGATGTGGCGGCTCAATCCGGTACCGTTGGGCGGCTGACTGCATTGGCGCCGACATCGGCGTCGAACTTGCGCTGGTCGGCGGGAAGCTCTTCGTCCCGGTCCTCTAGGATGCGCAGCCCTGGTCCGACCATGTCGTCGAACTGGCCACTGTCGGACATCCAGAAAAACACCCGGATCGCGACAAAGACGATGCCGATGCTAAGCGGTACCAGCAAATAAAGGGCTTCCATGGCTAGCCTCTGCGCAGTGCGGCTGGCACGCGCCGCAAGCGCCACGCATTCAACACCACCACGGCCGAACTGATCGACATGCCGGCCGCCGTCATCCATGGATCGAGCCAGCCGATCGCGGCGGCCGGAATCGCGACTGTGTTGTAGAGCGTCGCCCAGACCAGGTTCTGGCGAATCACGCCCATGGTCTGCTCGGCCGCCCGCGCGGCATCGGTGAGGGCCGACAGATGCGGCGCCAGCAGCACTGCATCGGCCTGTGCCAGCGCCAGCGCCGCCCCGGCGCCCATTGCGAACGCGACATCGGCCGCGCGCAGGACAGCGGCGTCGTTGATGCCGTCGCCCACCATGGCAACGACCGCGCCAGCACGCTGCAGCGCCTGCACGAACGCCAGCTTCTGCTCCGGCAGGTATTCGCCGGCAGCGTCGGCAATGCCGAGTTCGGTGGCGACCCGGTGCGTGACGCTCCATGCGTCGCCACTGAGGAGGATCACTTTCTTGCCGCGCTGCTGGAAAAATTCGACCACGTCCGCCGCATCGTCACGCACCGCGTCGGCCAGCTCGAAGCGCGCCAGCCAGGCGCCGGCCTGGCCCAGATAGACCGGCGTGGCGCGTGGGTCGAGGCTGTCCGAGTCAAGGCTTTGCTTGCCCGCCTTGAACGCGCTCGTTGCTGACTCGATCGACGTACCGGCCAACTCGGCCACGAACTCAGCCCGACCGAGGCGCACCCTGCGGCCATCGATCATCCCTTCCAGTCCGGCGCCGGCGGTGTGCTCGATTGCCTCGGCCAGGAGCGTCCCGCTCGCGTGGTCCTGGCTGCCGAGGTTTTCGCTGGCGTGCCGTGCAGCGGCCAGCAGCGCCAGCGCCAGCGGATGGGCGCTCGTTGCCTCGAGCGCGGCGGCAGCCTGCAGGCACCATGCCGGATCGATGGCCGAAAGCGGCAGCGTGCGCTGCAGTACCGGCTTGCCGGCGGTCAGGGTACCGGTCTTGTCGAAGATGACATGCGTGACCCGGTGCAGGGTTTCCAGGACATGCGGCTGCACCACCAGGATTCCCTGCCGCAGCAAGCGCTCCGTGATCGCCGCCAATGCCGCCGGCGTGGCAAGCGACAGGGCGCATGGACAGGACACCACCAGCACCGCGATCGACACTGGCCACGCACGTGCCGGATCGACCACCTGCCAGACGCAGAAGACGATCAACGCCAGCAACCCGAGCGCGCCGACGAACCAGACGGCGACCCGATCGGCCCAGAGCGCCAGCTGCGGCTTTGCCTGGCCCGCGCGTTCGATCAATTTCATCAAGACCGACAGGGTGCTGTCGCTGGCCGGTCGCGTCACGCGCACGATGATCGCCTGGCCGGCATTGACGGCGCCGCCCGGTACCGCATCACCGGCGGCGCAATGCGCGGGCCGGCTCTCGCCGCTCAGCAACGACAGGTCAAGGATACCGTTGGCGTCGATCAGGACGCCATCGGCAGCGACCGCCTCGCCCGGCTTGACCAGGATGAATTCGCC
>JANYGW010000119.1 GCA_025359245.1 Massilia sp. | reverse complement strand
ATCGAATACGGCCATGCCGATGCAGTTCCTGATGCAGCAGATGGAGTGGCGCGAGGCATTGGGCGAGGCGAGGGCGGCCAAGGACATGGATGCGCTGGAGTCGCTCGACGCCGAGGTGGGCAACGACCGCGCGTCGCGCCTGGTGCAGATCGGCGTGCAGCTCGACGCTGGCGATTATGAGCACGCGGCGCAGGGCGTGCGCGCGCTGATGTTCCTCGAAAAATTCGGCGAAGAGCTGCATTACGCCTTCGACGCGATCGATAGCTGAGCCAGGGGTTTGACCCCGGTTTTTCAGTTAGGGGGTCTGACCCCGGTTGTGTTGGCAGCTGCAAATCGGGGTCAGACCCCCAACGGAACCACCAGGGTCTGACCCCTCGGAGCGGGCTTTTCCCTCGCTCCGGCTCCGTTTAAAACTAAAAGAAACGACCATGGCACTTCTTCAAATTTCAGAACCGGGCATGTCGACTGCCCCGCACCAGCACCGGCTGGCGGTAGGCATCGACCTCGGCACCACCAATTCCCTGGTCGCCACCGTGCGCAGCGGGATACCCGAAGTGCTGTCCGACGAAGAGGGCCGCCCGCTGCTGCCGTCGATCGTGCGCTACCTGTCGAACGGGCACGCCAACATCGGTTACAAGGCGCAGGCGCACCAGACCACCGACCCCAAGAACACCATCGTCTCGGTCAAGCGCTTCATGGGGCGCGGCCTGGCCGACATCGCCTACGCCGAAAACCTGCCGTACGCGTTCCAGGACTCGCCCGGCATGGTGCAGATCAAGACCGTGGCCGGCGTCAAGAGCCCGGTCGAGATCTCGGCCCAGATCCTGGCCACCTTGCGCCAGCGCGCCGAAGATTCGCTTGGCGACGAGCTGGTGGGCGCGGTCATCACGGTGCCGGCCTACTTCGACGACGCCCAGCGCCAGGCCACCAAGGACGCGGCCCAGCTGGCCGGCCTGAACGTGCTGCGCCTGCTGTCCGAGCCGACCGCCGCGGCGATCGCCTACGGCCTCGATCACGGCTCCGAAGGCGTGTACGCGGTCTACGACCTGGGCGGCGGCACCTTCGATATCTCGATTCTCAAGCTGTCCAAGGGCGTATTCGAAGTGCTGTCCACGGGCGGCGATTCGGCGCTCGGCGGCGACGACTTCGATCACCGGCTGTTTTGCTGGGTGTGCGAGCAGGCCAAGCTGGCCCCGCTGTCCGACGAGGACACCGCGACGCTGATGGTCAAGGCGCGCCAGGCCAAGGAACTGTTGTCGACCAATAGCGAGACCACGGTCGACGCGCTGCTCAATTCCGGCGACATGGTGCACGTGAAAATCACGGCGGAGACCTTCACCGAGATCACCAAGCACCTGGTCAGCAAGACCATGAACGCGATCAAGAAGGCCATGCGCGACGCGGCCGTGTCGGTCGACGATGTCGACGGCGTGGTCATGGTCGGCGGCGCGACCCGCATGCCGCACGTGCGGCGCGCGGTCACCGAATTTTTCAAGACGATCCCGCACGCGAACATCGATCCGGACAAAGTAGTCGCGCTGGGCGCGGCGATCCAGGCCAACCTGCTGGCCGGTAACCGCGCCGCAGGCGACGACTGGCTGCTGCTCGACGTGATTCCGCTCTCGCTCGGCATCGAAACGATGGGCGGCCTGGTCGAGAAAATCATTCCGCGCAATTCGACCATTCCGTGCGCGCGCGCCCAGGAATTCACCACCTTCAAGGATGGCCAGACCGCGCTGGCGGTGCACGTGCTGCAGGGCGAGCGCGAGCTGGTGACCGACTGCCGTTCGCTGGCGCGTTTCGAGCTGCGCGGCATACCGCCGATGGTCGCTGGCGCGGCGCGCATCCGCATTACGTACCAGGTCGATGCCGACGGCTTGCTGTCGGTGTCGGCGCGCGAAACGCGCTCCGGCGTCGAAGCGTCGATCACGGTCAAGCCATCGTACGGCCTGGCCGACGACGAGGTGGCGCGCATGCTGCAGGATTCGTTCGCGTCGGCTTCGGGCGACATGCTCAAGCGCGCGCTGCGCGAGGAGCAGGTCGAGGCCGAGCGCATCGTGCTGGCGACCGAGGCGGCGCTGGCGGCCGATGGCGGTTTGCTGTCGGCAGACGAGTTAAGCGAAATTAACGCGGCGATCGAGGCCGTTAAATCGGCCAAGGACAGCGAAGACGCGGGCCGGATCCATGCGCTGGTCGAGGCGCTGGCCCAGGTCACCGAGGAATTCGCGTCGCGCCGCATGGACCAGAGCGTACGTACCGCGCTGGCCGGCAAGTCGTTGGACGAGATTTAGAGATAACGCTAACGTCGTCCTCGCGAACGGGAAACG
>JANYGW010000118.1 GCA_025359245.1 Massilia sp. | reverse complement strand
ACACCCGGAGAATACGACCGCGTACATCTGGGGCGACAAGACGCTGCGCACCGTGTGTTGCAAGACTTGCGGCTGCGTCACGCATTGGGAACCACTTATGCCCAAGGTCGGTGGCAAGCACGGTGTCAATCTGAACAACTTCGATCCACCTCTTCAAGCGTCTGTTCAAGTGCGCCACTTCGATGGAGCGGACACTTGGAAATTCATCGACTGAGCGGCACCGCAATAGTGTAGCGGCCCCCGCACCAGGCGCTTCACCTACTTTCACAGCATTAAGAGCTCTGGCTTCGATTCCACTTTCAACAAATTTACCCTCATTGAAAACTCCAACATGAAATTTCGTATCTACGTCATTGCGCTGGCACTACTTCCGGCAATTTATATCGGCTTGATGCTCATTGTGAAGCAGCCAATTGAGTGGTCGCTGATCGGCGTAATGGCTGCGATTGTCATTCCGCTCATCCTGTTCCGAAAGAAGATTGGCGCAATTGAGCATCAATTCAACGCCATGTCGGACAAGGAAAAAGTACAGGTCGTTGCGAAGACCGCAGCAAAGGTCGTGCGCAAGACTTCTGGCCAAGAATAAAAGTGTTCGGCGCCGGCATCCTCGTCGAGGCCAATTTTTCAATTGAGATGGCGTGAAAGCGCAACGGGTCGGCCCACCATTTGCTGCTTTAATGGTGGGCTGACCTGGTCGACTCAAGGATTTCCTGGTTTTCGCGGAAAATCAGCGCGCCTTGGCGTTAGTTGCGGGACTGGCCTGCCCGGCTATCCATTGGTCGATGACCTTGGCCAGCACGTCCAGCGGCACCGAGCCGGTTTGCAGCACCACGTCGTGGAAGGCCGGCAGGCTGAACTTGTCGCCCAGCGCGCTCTTGGCGTGCTCGCGCAGCTCGATGATGCGCAGCATGCCCAGCATGTAGGCGCAGGCCTGGCCCGGCCACACCACGTAGCGTTCGACTTCCTGCGCGCCGATGCCGTAATCGATCGCCTGCTGGCGCGTCCAGCCTTTGTTATGCAGGCCGGTATCGACCACCAGCCGGCGCGCGCGGAACAGTTCCGAGCCGAGCGCGCCGAGCAGGCCCGGCACGTCGCCTTCATACCAGCCCTGCTCCACCGCCAGGCGCTCGGCATACAGCGCCCAGCCTTCGCTGTGCGAGCTGCCGCCGCCAAAAATGCGCTGGGTGCGGAACTTCGGCAGGCCGGCCGTCTCCTGCTGGATCGCCAGCTGGAAGTGGTGGCCCGGCACCGCCTCGTGGTACGACAGGCTGCGCATGCGGATCACATCGAACACCGGCCCGCGCATCGGGACCCAGAAGATGCCCGGCAAGGTCCCGTCCGGCGCCGGCACGCTGTAGTGGGCGGCGGCGCTGGCCTCGGTCAGCGGCGGTTCGCGCCGCACGTCGACCGGCGCGTGCGGCATCAGGTTGAATACCTTGGCGCTGCGCTTTTCAGCGTCGCGCACCATCTCGGTATAGCGCCGCAGCAGCTCGGGCCGCGGATCGCCTTCGCCAGTCGGCTGGAAGGTCTTGTCGAGCGCGCGCATGCGCTCCTCGATGCCGCCTTCGGTGAAGCCGAGCTTGCGCAGGTGCAGGTCCATCTCCGCTTCGATGCGCGCCACTTCGCGCAGCCCGATCGCATGGATCTCGGCCGCGCTCAGCGTGGTGCCGGTAAAGTTGGCCAGCGCGCGGCTGTAGGCGGCGGCGCCGTTGGGTAGCCTGGATATACCCGCTTCGTCGGTCGTGCGCGGATACAGCTCGGCCAGAAACGTCTTGGTGCGCGTGTACGCAGGGATGATGCTGGCGCCGACGATGGCACTGGCCTTGGCCACTGCGGCAGCGCGCGCCTCCGGCGTCAGGTCGGCCAGCGCGCTGATGCGCTGCGCCAGCGAGGTGACCAGCACGTTCTTGTCCGGCGCCGGCTTGAGGAAGGTGTTGACCTGGGTTTGTGCGCGTTCGAGGATGAAGCGCGGCGGGATCAGCTTGCGCGCGGCGGCGGCGCGGGCGCGCGCGGTCGCTTCGTCCATCCGCGTGCCGATCTGCTCAAGGCGAGCCAGATAGGCGTCGACATCGGCGGCGCGGCGCAGCGGATGGGTTTCGGTCATGAAGCTAACCAGGCTGACGTGGGTGCCGCCCATTTGCGAAAACTCGAAGCGGTAGTCTTCGAACGGCTGGCCGGCAATCACCTGTTCGAGCGACCAGCGCATGGTGTCGGCCGAGATGCGCCGGGTGGCGTCGAGCGGCCCTTTCAGGAAACCGTTCAACTTGGCCAGGCCGGCGTGCGCCATGGTCTGGTATTTGGCGCGCTGCGCGGCGCTGATCGGCGCCAGCTGGCGGTCCAGCGCCTGCTGTTCGGCGCCGGCAAAATACTGGGTGCTGGTGGCGCGCTCGGGCGACAGGCGCACCCAGTCGGCGGCGAAGCTGTCGGCCCACTTGTCGAATGCCGCCTGCTGCTGGTTTTGCGCGGCGGCAGGCGCGGCGGCGCCGACGGCGCATTCGGCCGGTGCGGCGCCGGCGCCGATGGCGAGCGCGATGCAGGTGGCGATCAGGCGCCGCTGGGTGGTCGATGGCATGGTCAGTCTCCAGAGTCTGTTGTAATGGTCGGGTCCGGACAGGCCGAACTTGCCGCACAGAATCTATCATGGTTTGCCCTGAAAAACCACCCCGACATCGGCAACGGCGCCCGTAAATACGGGGCGTATGCGATATTGACAAGCCCGCGCCGCGCCGTCCGGAAACTCGCTACCATCGCATTTTTGACTGGAGTTCACCATGAAACTGCGCATCGGCCCGCTCGCCGCGGTCGCCACCAGTTGCCTGCTGTTGCTGCTGGGCGGCTGCTGCGACAAGCGCGAGCCGGCCAAACCCACCATCGCCGTCACACAGCAGCAGCGCTGACGGCGCCGCACATGGAGTAAACTGTCGGCTTATTCTTCAGCTGCCAGGTATCCCCATGTCGTTTGTTTCCCTCGGTCTGATTGACCCGCTGGTCCGTACCCTCGATGCGCTCGGCTATGTTACGCCGACCCCGGTGCAGGCCCAGGCCATCCCCGCCGTGCTGGCCAAACGCGATGTGATGGCCGCCGCCCAGACCGGCACCGGCAAGACCGCCGGCTTCGCCCTGCCCCTGCTGCAGCGCCTGACCATGGAAGGCCCGCAAGTGGCCAGCAACGCGGTGCGCGTGCTGGTGCTGGTGCCGACCCGCGAACTGGCCGAACAGGTCCACGAAAGCTTCAAGACCTACGGCGCCGGCCTGCCGCTGCGCACCTTCGTTGCCTACGGCGGCGTGAGCATCAACCCGCAGATGATGAAGTTGCGCAAAGGCCTAGACGTACTGGTGGCCACGCCCGGCCGCCTGCTCGACCTGTACCGCCAGAACGCGGTCAAGTTCGACCAGCTGCAAACGCTGGTGCTGGACGAAGCGGACCGCATGCTCGACCTGGGTTTTTCGCGCGAGCTCGATGCGGTGTTCGCCGCGCTGCCGCCGAAACGCCAGACGCTGCTGTTTTCGGCCACCTTTTCCGACGAGATCCGCGCCATGGCCGGCAAGCTGCTGGTTGATCCGCTCAGCATCGAGGTCAGCCCGCGCAACAGCACCGTGCAGCGCATCCGCCAATGGGTCGTCACGGTCGACAAGAAAAGGAAGCCCGAGCTGTTCCTGCATTTGTTGAACAAGAAGCGCTGGAGCCAGGTGCTGGTGTTCGTCAAGACGCGCAAGGGCGTTGACCTGCTGGTCGACACGCTCGCCGCCAACGGCGTCGCGGCCGATGCGATCCACGGCGACAAGCCGCAGCCGGCCCGCCTGCGCGCGCTGGAACGATTCAAGGCCGGCCAATGCAAGATTTTGGTGGCCACCGACGTCGCCGCGCGTGGACTCGACATCGACGACCTGCCGCTGGTGGTCAATTTCGACCTGCCGATCGTGGCCGAAGATTATATCCACCGCACCGGCCGCACCGGCCGCGCCGGCAATGCGGGCGAAGCGGTGTCGCTGGTGTGCGCCGACGAGGTCGACCTGCTGGCCGCGATTGAACTGCTGACCCGGCAGACGCTGCCGCGCAGCGAGGAGCCCGGCTTCGTGCCCGAGCACCGGGTGCCGTTGACCGACACCGCCGGCCAGGTGATCAAGAAGCCGAAGAAGCCAAAAAAGCCGAAGGCCGTCGGCGAGGTGTCGAACGTCGACGTGCGCTTTCTGAAAGTACGCTAGTCAGAACGGCGGATTGTGGTCTTCCGGCACCGTGACCAGGTAGTAGGTCAGCATGCTGGCCAGCGCGCACAGGCTCCAGAAAAAGAAGAAGCCGATGCTGTACACCGCCACCGGCGCCAGCGCCCACAGCAAGTCGGGCGTGAACATCGAAAAGAACAGGCCCTCCGCCATCGCCGCGGCCAGGAACGATGGCCACAGCACCGTCATCGCGAGGCGCCGCATGCCCTGCCTCATTTGACGATCGCCGGGTCGGCGTCGATCTTGACCGAGCGCTGCGCCGGCCAGCGCCATTCCGACGCCAGGCGCCAGTCGTGCTTTGCGCCTTCGACCCCAACCTGCCAGCGGGCCTGCTCCAGCAGCGGCAAAGCCACTTCGAAGTGTCCGCGCGCATCGGGCACCACGTCGAGCATCAAGTCTTTTTCGGGCAAGGTCGAATGTGCCATGTTGATGCGAAACGGCGCGCTCAATGGCTTGCCGAAACTGGTCATTTCGCCGCGCAGCACGCCAGCGGCAGCATCGTAGCGCGCCTCGAACGACAATAGCATCGCGCTGGCCACGCGGTCGCGTCGCAGGTCCTGGTTGATGGCTTTGCCGCGCGTGTAGTAATCGTCCACCACCATCGCATCCTGGCGGCTGTAGGCCAGCCAGGCGGCAAACGAGCCGGCCACGATCACCAGCGCCGGTCCCAGCATCAGCAGCCATGGCCAGCGCTGCGCATACCAGGGCCGCACGGTGCTCAACTTAAGGGTGGGAGCGGAATACATGGTTTCTCCTTATTTCGGTACGATGAATACAGCTTTTTCGTGCACCTGCAGCGATGGATCATCCACCGCCGTCAGTTCAAATTCGATTTGCTTCGAACCTTTACCCAGCGCGCCCCGTTCGGCCTGGACCCGCACCGCCACGGCGCGCGTGCTGGCGCCATCGAGCGATACTTCGGCGGCGTCGGCCAGGCGGATGCCTTCGATGCCCTCGACCCGGATCCGGAAACGGTGCGCCGTTTCGGCGGTATTCATGATCTGCAGGCGGTAGACGTTTTCGATCAGGCCGTCGCCCACCTCGCGCCCCATCGAGCCGCGGTCGCGGATGACGTCGAGCTTGAGCGGCGTGCGCAGCGCCAGCGCGATGCCGAAGGCGATCACGATCAACGACAACAGCGCCGTGTAGATCAGCACCCTGGGGCGCAGCACGCGCGCGCCGATCTGGCTCGACGACCATTTCTTCTTCATCGCATGGTCGGTCGAATAGCGGATCAGCCCCTTGGGCAGGTCGATCTTTTCCATCACCACGTTGCAGGCGTCGACGCAGGCGGCGCAGCCGATGCATTCGTACTGCAGGCCGTTGCGGATGTCGATCCCGGTCGGGCATACCTGCACGCACATGGTGCAGTCGATGCAGTCGCCCTTGTCGCCGGCCGCCGTTTGCACGCCGCGCGGCTCGCCGCGTTCGCGGTCGTAGGTGACGATCAGCGTGTCCTTGTCGAACATCGCGCTCTGGAAGCGCGCGTACGGACACATGTACTTGCATACCTGTTCGCGCATCCAGCCGGCATTGCCGTAGGTCGCGAACGCATAAAAGCCGATCCAGAACCATTCCCATGGCCCGAGCGAGAGGCTGTAGATGGCCGCCAGCAGCCCCCGCACCGGCGCGAAATAGCCGACGAAGGTAAATCCGGTCCACAGCGCGAGCGCGCCCCAGGCCAGGTGCTTGGCGCTCTTTTTCGCGATCTTGTCGCGTGTCCACGGCTGGCGGTCGAGCCGGATGCGCGCACTGCGCGCCCCTTCGATGCGCCGTTCGATCCACATGAACATCTCGGTGTAGACCGTCTGCGGACAGGCGAAGCCGCACCACACGCGCCCGGCCACCGCAGTGACCAGGAACAGCAAGTAGGCGCTGATGATCAGCAGCGCCGCCAGGAAGATGAAGTCCTGCGGCCACAGCACCATGCCGAGGATGTAGAACTTGCGCGCGCCGAGGTCAAACAGCACGGCCTGGCGGCCGTTCCAGGTCAGCCACGGCACGCCGTAGAACACCAGCTGGGTAATCCACACGCAGGCCCAGCGCAGGGTCGCATAGCGGCCCTTCGCTTCGCGCGGATAGATTTCCTCGCGCGCCGAATACATCTTGATGACGGTGGCCTTTGCTTCGCTCATTTTTTTGCCGCCGCCTTCGGCTCGGCCGACAAGCTCCAGATGTAGGCGGCAAGCACATGCACCTTGTCTTCGCCGAGGAATTCCCCGAACGCCGGCATGGTGTTGTTGCGGCCCTTGCGGATGGTCTCCATGATGGTGTCGGCGCTGCCGCCGTACAGCCACACTTTGTCAGTCAGGTTGGGCGCGCCGATCGCCTGGTTGCCGATGCCGCCGGCCCCATGGCAGGCGGCGCAGGCGGCGAACTTGGGCTTGCCGATGGCGACCTTGATCGGGTCGGCGGTCAGGCCGGACAGGCTGCGCACATACTGCGCGACGTTTTCGACGTCGGTATCCGAGCCGAGCGCCGCGCCCATCGGCGGCATCACGCCGTGGCGACCCATCATGATGGTGGTCTTGATCGTCGCCGGCGAACCGCCATGCAGCCAGTCATTGTCGGTCAGGTTGGGGAAGCCCTTGTTGCCGCGCGCGTCAGAGCCATGGCACTGCGCGCAGTAGGTCATGAACAGGCGTTCGCCGATCACGTGCGCCTGCGGGTCGGCCGCCACCGTTTCCAGGTCCTGCTTGGCGTAGCGTGCAAACAGCGGCCCGTAGTCGGCCTTCGCCTTGCCCAGTTCGGCCTGGTAGGCGCCGCTCGACTTCCAGCCCAGCTGGCCGGCGTAGCTGCCCAGGCCAGGATACAGCGCCAGGTAGACCAGCGCGAACACGATGGTGATCCAGAACAGCCACATCCACCAGCGCGGCAGCGGCGTATTCAGTTCGGTCAGGTCGTCGTCCCAGACGTGGCCGGTGGTGCCGTCGGCCGGCATGCCCGGTTTGACCTTGTAGGTCGATTGGGACCACAGCAAAATGCCGCAGCCGGCAATTGACAGCAAGGTGATGATGACGATGTACAGGTCCCAGAAGCCGTGGGTAAAATCAGCCATGACTGCTCTCCCCCTGGTCGTCGTCGGCAAACGGCAGCGCCGCCTGGGTGTCGAAGTCGGTGCTGCGCATCAGCACGAAGGTCCATACCAGGATGCCGACGAAGGTTGCGAAGCTGACCAGCGTCATGACGCTGCTGGCGCTGTCAAAAATGTGTTCGATTGCCATGTCAGTTCCTTGATTTGATCTGGGTTCCGAGCCCTTGCAGGTAGGCGATCAGCGCATCCTGTTCGGTCTTGTCGACCAGCGTGGCCGGTCCCTGGGCGATGTCCTCTTCCGAGTACGGCACGTTCAGGCGCTTCATCGCGCGCATCTTGGCCGTCACGTCGGACGGCACCAGCGCCGTCTTGGCCAGCCACGGATAGCCCGGCATGTTCGATTCGGGCACCAGGTCGCGCGGATTGTCCAGGTGGGTGCGGTGCCATTCGTCGCTGTAGCGTCCTCCCACGCGCGCCAGGTCGGGACCGGTGCGCTTGGAACCCCACTGGAACGGATGATCGTAGACGAATTCGCCGGCCACCGAGTAGTGGCCGTAACGCTCGGTCTCGGCGCGGAACGGACGGATCATCTGCGAATGGCAGTTGTAGCAGCCCTCGCGGATGTAGATGTCGCGTCCCGTCAGGCGCAGCGCGGAATACGGTTTCAGGCCGGCCACCGGTTCGGTGGTCGATTTCTGGAAGAACAGCGGGACGATTTCCACCAGGCCGCCGACGGAAATGACCAGCAGCACCAGTCCAATCAGCAGCCAGGGGTTCTTCTCGATCCACTCATGGGAAAATTTCATCGAAAGGCTCCTGGTTTAAGCGTGTGAAGGTAAAAGGGTCGGAATGACCGCGTCCTTGTTGACGGTGTTGCGCATCGTCTGGAACGTGTTATAGGCCATCATCAGCATGCCGGACAGGTACAGCAGGCCGCCGCCGAAGCGAATCACGTAGTACGGATAGGTGGCCTTGACGCCTTCGACGAAGGTATAGGTCAGGGTGCCGTCCGGATTGACCGCGCGCCACATCAGGCCCTGCATCACGCCGGCGATCCACATCGACGAGATGTACAGCACGATGCCGATCGTGGCGACCCAGAAGTGCAGGTCGATCAGCTGGGTGCTCCACATTTCCTTCTTGCCCGACAGGCGCGGAATCAGGTAGTAGATCGATCCCATCGTGATGAAGCCGACCCAGCCCAGGGCGCCTCCGTGCACGTGGGCGATGCCCCAGTCGGTGTAATGCGACAGCGCGTTGATAGTCTTGATCGACATCATCGGGCCTTCGAAGGTGGCCATGCCGTAGAACGACAGCGAGACGATCATGAACTTGAGGATGGGATCGGTGCGCAGCTTGTGCCAGGCGCCCGACAGCGTCATCATCCCGTTGATCATGCCGCCCCACGACGGCGCCAGCAGGATCAGCGAGAACACCATGCCGATCGACTGGGTCCAGTCGGGCAGCGCGGTGTAGTGCAAATGGTGCGGGCCGGCCCACATGTAGGTGAAGATCAGCGCCCAGAAGTGCACGATCGACAGGCGATACGAATACACGGGCCGCTCGGCCTGCTTTGGAATGAAGTAGTACACCATGCCGAGGTAGCCGGCGGTGAGGATGAAGCCGACCGCATTGTGGCCGTACCACCACTGGATCATCGCGTCCTGCACGCCGGCATAGGCGGAGTACGATTTCCAGAACGTGACCGGCATCGAGGCGCCGTTCACCACGTGCAGCAGGGCCACCGCGATGATGTAGGCGCCGAAGAACCAGTTGGCCACGTAGATGTGCTTGACCTTGCGCTTGATGAGCGTGCCGAAGAACACGGTCGCATACATCAGCCACACGACGGTGATCAAGAGCGCGATCGGCCATTCCAGCTCGGCGTATTCCTTGCCGCGCGTGAAACCGAGTGGCAGCGTGATGGTGGCCAGCACCAGCACCGACTGCCAGCCCCAGAAGGTGAACGCCGACAGCGTATCGGAGAACAAGCGCACCTGGCAGGTGCGCTGGACCACGTAATACGAGGTGGCGAACAGGCCATTGATGCCGAACGCGAAAATGACGGCGTTGGTATGCAGCGGTCGCAAGCGCCCGTAGCTGAGCCACGCGATGTCGAAATTGAGGGCTGGCCACGCCAGTTGCGCGGCGATGAAGACGCCAACCAGCATCCCGATCACGCCCCAAAATACGGTCGCGATCGTGAATTGCCTGACGATCTTGTAGTTATAGTCTAAAGCTCTGTCCAAAACGCTCTCCTGGAATATACATCGATGACAACAGGAGAATAATTTTTTGAACGTGAAAAATCCTTGATGTGAATCAAAAACGGCCAGATCAGGGAAGATCGTCGTCGTGCAGGATGCGCATGGCCGGACCATCGAGGTCGTCGAACTGGCCGCTGTCGGCGGCCCCGAAGAAGACCCACACGGCCAGCACGACGATGCACAGCGAGAGCGGCACCAGCAGGTACAGGGCTTCCATTTATGCCTTCCAGCGCCGCAGGCGCAGCGCATTGATCACGACGAAGGCCGAACTGGCCGACATGCCGGCCGCCGCCATCCACGGATTGAGCAGGCCCAGCGCCGCCGCCGGAATGGCGACGGCGTTGTACAGCGCGGCCCAGCACAGGTTCTGGCGGATCACGCGCAGCGTGCGGTCGGCGGTGGCGACGGCGTCGCCGAGCGACCCAAGGCGGCCCGAAAGCAGCACGCAGTCGGCATTCAACAGCGCCAGCGCGGCCCCGCCGCCCATCGCGAACGAGACATCCGCGGCGCCCAGCACGGCCGCATCGTTGATGCCGTCGCCGACCATGGCGACCACCGCACCGCGCCGCTGCAGGTCCTGTACGAAGGCCAGTTTGTCGGCCGGCAGCTGGCCGCCCAGCGCGTTGTCGATGCCGAGCTGGCCGGCCACGCAGTCGGTGACCGCCTGCTGGTCGCCCGACAGCAGGATCACGTGCTGGCCGCGCTGCTGGAAGCGGCGCACCACGGCGCCGGCATCCTGGCGCAGCGCGTCGGCCAGCTCGAAGCGCGCCAGCAGCACGCCATCGCAGCCCAAAAACACGCTGGTCGCGTCCAGGTCGCCGCCCGCGCCGCCGGCGTCGCCGGCGAAGGCCGCCGCACCGAGCCGGTAAGTGACGCCGTCGATATCGCCGGCCACGCCCTGTCCGGCCACGCTTTGCAAGCTTTCGGCATTCAGCGCACGCTCTGCGCAGGCATGCCGGATCGCGGCGGCCAGCGGATGGGCACTGCCCGCTTCCAGCGCCGCGGCCAGCTGCAGGCAGTGCGCGGCACTGGCCGCGCCCAGCGCCACGGTCTTGCGCAGCACCGGCCGACCCTCGGTCAGGGTGCCGGTCTTGTCGAAAATGACATGGGTGGCGCGCTGCAGCGTCTCGAGCACGTGCGGGCGCACGATCAGCACGCCGCGCCCCACCAGCAGGTCGGTGGCGGCGGCCAGCGCGCTCGGCGTGGCCAGCGACAGCGCGCAAGGGCACGACACCACCAGCACCGCGACCGCCACCTGCCAGGCGCGCGCCGGGTCGAGCTGCAGCCAGATCAACAACACCGCCGCGGCGAACACCAGCAGCAGCGCGACGAACCAGGCGCCGACCCGGTCGGCCCACAGCGCCAGGCGCGGCTTGCCCTGGCCCGCGCCTTCGACCAGCCGCACCAGCTGCGCCAGCGTGCTGTCGGCCACCGCGCGCGTCACGCGCAGCACGATCGGCTGCAGTGTATTGACGGCGCCGCCCGGCACCTCGGCGCCGGCTCGGCGCGGCTGGGCGCGGCTTTCGCCGGTCAGCAGGGCCAGGTCGATCTCGGTGGCGCCTTCGACGATGACGCCGTCGGCGGCCACCGCCTCGCCCGGCGCGACCATGATCAGGTCGCCCTCGCGCAGCAGCGCGGCAGCCACCAGCTCGGCCGCGCGCGAGGCGGGGTAGCCGTCCAGGCGCTGGGCCGAGGCGGGCAAGGCGTGCTGCAGTTGTTCGAGCGCGCGGCCGGCCTTGCGGCGCGCCAGCTGTTCCAGGTAGCGGCTGGCCAGCAGCAGGAAAATGAACATCGTGACCGAGTCGAAATAGACCTCGCCCTGGCCGCGCACGGTGGCCACCACGCTGGCGCCGGCGGCGGCCGCGATCCCCAGCGCGACCGGCAGGTCCATGCCCGGCATGCGCTGGCGCAGGCTGTTCCAGGCGCCGCTGAAAAATGGCTGGGCCGAATACAGCAGCGCCGGCGCGGTCAGCAGCAGCGCGGCCCGGCGCATCAGCGCGGCCATGTCGGCGTCGAGCGCGCCGTCGGCGGCGATATAGGCCGGCAAGGCGTACATCATCACCTGCATCATCGACAGGCCGGCCACGAACAGCTGGCGGAACAGCTTCTTGCGCGCACTTTCGCGCTGCGCCTCATGCCGTCCGGCCTCGTAGGGATAGGCGACGTAGCCGATCGCGCGCAGCGTGCGCACGATGTCGCTCGGCTTGCAGGCGGCCGGGTCCCAGCGCAGGTGCAGCCGTTCGGTGGCCACGTTCATGTCGACCGTTTGCACGCCCGCCAGGCGGCCGAGGCGCCGTTCGATCAGCCATACGCAGGCGGCGCAGCGGATCCCCTCGACCGAGAACACCGCGCCGCACGTACTCTGGCCCGGCGCCGGCGCGGCCAGCTTCGGGTCGGCGTCGTACAGCGCCAGCTGGGGCGGCACCAACGCGGCGTCGGCGCTGTTGGCGCCATATGCGCTGCGGCTCCGGTAGTAGTCGGCAAAGCCGCTGTCGACGATGGCCTGCGCCACCGCTTCGCAGCCGGGACAGCACATCGGCCGCGGCGCGCCGTCGATGACGACCGACCAGCCGCCGCCCGCCGCCGGCAGGCCGCAGTGAAAGCAGGCGCACGGGGCCAGCACCGCGTTCATGCCGCCATCCCGCTCAGGCACAGGGTATCGAGCCAGCCCATCGGCATGCCGCCGGCCGCGCGCGCGATACCGAGCAGGCCGAAACCGAGCACCAGCAGCCCGCCCGCCAGCCTTGCGCGCGGCTGTTGCAGCGCCAGACGCAAACGGGTACCCGCCAGGCCGAGCGCCAGCAGCATCGGCAAGGTGCCCAGCCCGAAGGCGAGCATGACGGCGGCGCCGGCCGGCGCCGAGCCGGCCAGCATCGCGGTGAGCAGCACGCTGTACACCATGCCGCACGGCAGCCAGCCCCACAAGGCGCCCAGCGCCAGCATCTTGAGCGGGCTGTCGAGCGGCAGCATCAGCGAAGTCAAGGGACGCAGGCGGCGCCACAAGCCCTGCCCCAGCTGTTCAAGCCGGGCCAGGCCGGCCCAGGCCCCCATCAGGTACAGGCCGAGCAGCACCAGCATCAGGTTGGCCATCCAGTAGCCGCCGACCCGCAGCGCCGACAGGCCGGCCAGCGTGCGCACGCCGCCCGCCAGGCCGCCGGCCAGCGCGCCCGCCAGCGCATAGCTGCCGATGCGGCCGGTGTTGTAGGCCAGGGTCCGCAACGTGCCGTGCGCTGCGCGCGGCGCGGCCTGGGTCACCACCGCCACCGGAAACGCGGGCGCGCCGGCCGGCGCCATCGAAAAGGCGCCGACGATGCCGCCGCACATGCCGACGCAATGGACGCTGCCTGCCAGGCCGACCAGGAACACGGGGAAGAGGCTCAGGCCATTCATGCGGCGCCGTTCAGGGGATGCGCGCATGGTGCGCGGCGCCGTCCATGCCCAGGTAGCGGTCGAATACCATGCACACGTTGCGGATCAGGATGCGGCCGCGCGCCGTCACGCTGAGCCACTCGGCGTCCAGCGTGACCAGGCCGTCGCGCACCAGCGCTTCCAGGGCCGCCAGTTCGGCGCCGAAGTAGTCGGCGAACACGATCGGGTAGGCTTGTTCGATGCACGGGATCGACACTTCGAACTGGCACATCAGCATCTGGATGATGCTGCGGCGCAGGGCGTCGTCCATGCTCAGGCGGATGCCGCGCGCGATCGGCAGCTCGTTCTTGTCGATCAGGTCGTAATACGCGTCGAGCGTCTTGACGTTCTGGCTGTAGGTGGCCCCCACCGCGCTGACGGCCGACACGCCGCACGCGACCAGGTCCATGTCGGCGTGCGCCGAATAGCCCTGGAAATTGCGGTGCAGCCGGCCCTGCACCTGGGCGATCGCCAGGTCGTCGCCGGGCCGCGCGAAATGGTCCATGCCGATGTACACGTAGCCGGCCTCGCCCAGCATCCGGATGCACAGGCTGAGCATGGACAGCCGGGTCGCCGCGCTCGGCAGGTCGGCCGCCGGGATGCGGCGCTGCGGCTTTTGCAACTGCGGCAGCAGCGCGTAGTTGTAGACGGCGATCCGGTCCGGGCCGGCCTTGATCACCTTGGCCAGGGTCTGCGCCATGCTGCCCATGTTCTGCTTCGGCAGCCCGTACATCAGGTCGATGCCGACCGAACGGAATTGCGCCTCGCGGGCGGCATCGATGATGGCCTGGATGCCCGTTTCGGGCTGCAAGCGGTCGAGCGCGGCCTGCACCTGCGGGTCGTAGTCCTGCACGCCCAGGCTGATGTGGTTGAAGCCCTGGCGCCGCAGCGACAGCACCCGTTCGCGCGTGACGCTGCGCGGGTCGACCTCGATCGCATACTCGCCCACCGCGTCGGGGGCGAACTGGAAGCAGCGCCGCAGGTGCAGCATCAGTTCCTCCATCTGCAGGTCGGACAGGTAGGTCGGGGTGCCGCCGCCGAAATGGAGCTGCTCGACCTGGTTCATGCCGCCGAACAGGCGGCCCTGCATCTCGACCTCGCGTTTCAGGTAGCTGAGGTAGACCGCAGCCTTGTCGCGGTTCCTGCTGACGATCTTGTTGCCGGCGCAGTCGTTGCACACGGTGTCGCAGAACGGGATGTGCAGGTACAGCGAGAGCGGTTTTTCGCTGGCGCGCGTGCGCAGGCCGGCCACCGCCTGCAGGTAGTCGCGATAGCCGAAATCGGCACCGAACCGGTCCACGGTCGGGTACGAGGTATACCGCGGGCCGGGCCGGGCCAGCTTGAGAACGAGCTCGGGATCGAAATCCAGTGGCCGCGCCGCAGCTGCCGGGAAGTGCAATACGTGCATGTGCTGCTCCTGAACTGACATGCAGCGAGTGTATTGATCAGGCCCGGCAAAATCCTTGACCTAGATCAAAAAACGCCGGACCGCGCCCTATTCCAGCGGCAGGCGCAGCAGCATCGTATCGTCGGCCGGGTTCTTGCTGACCTCGAAACCGAGCTTGCGTACCAGTTTGATCACGCGCGTGTTCTGCGGCAGCGCTTCGCCGACGATCGCGCGCGTGCCGCGCAGGCGGCAGTAGGCGATCAGCTTGGACATCAGGATCTGCCCCAGCCCATGGCCCTTCAGGTCGGAGCGCACCGTGACGGCGAATTCGGCCTCGATGTTGTCCGGGTCGGCCACCACGCGCGCCACCCCGAGCGTCTGTTCGATCCCGTCCGGTCCCGGACGGGTCGCGATAAACGCCATTTCGCGGTCGTAGTCGATCTGCGTGAAGCGCGCCAGCTGCGACGGGTTCAGCTCGCGCACTCGCACGAACATCCGGTAGCGCACGTCGTCGGCGGTGAGCGCGTCGAAAAACGCCAGGTGCGCCGGCCCATCCTCGGGACGGATCGGACGCAACAACAAGGGCTGGCCGTCCCATTCGATCGTCTCTTCCAGCTCGCGCGGGTAGGGGCGGATCGCCAGCCGGTCGAGCGCACTGGCCGTCTTGTCGGCCAGCGCCACGCGCACCCGGGCGTCGAGCACGATCGCGCCGGCGCTGTCGGCCAGCAGCGGATTGATGTCGAGCTCCATCACTTCGGGCAGGTCGGTCACCAGCTGCGAGACCTGGATCAGGACGTCGGTGATCGCGTCCAGCTTGGCCGGCGCGCGGTGCCGGTAGCCGGCCAGCAGTTTGGCGACCCGGGTGCGCGCGATCATGTCGCGCGCCAGCACCACGTTCAGCGGCGGTAGCGCCACCGCATGGTCGGCCGTGACCTCCACCGCGATGCCGCCCTGGCCGAACAGCACCACCGGGCCGAACACCGGATCGGTGGCGACCCCGACGATCAGTTCCTGCGCGTCGGGCCGGCGCGCCATCTGCTGCACCGAAAAGCCGTCGATGCGCGCCTGCGGCTGCAGCTCGCCGACCCGCTTGAGCATGCGCAGGCCGGCCGCATGGACCGCCTCTTCGTTGTGCAGGTCGAGCGCGACGCCGCCGACGTCGGACTTGTGGGTGATATCCTGCGACAGGATCTTGATCGCCACCGGAAAGCCGATCTCGCCGGCGGCCTTGACCGCCGCGTCAATGTCGCTGGCGGTGCGCGCGGCCACCACCGGGATGCCGTAGGCCGCCAGCAGCGCTTTCGCTTCCGGTTCGGTGAGGAATTCGCGCCCGTCGGCGACGGCGTCGTGCACGATCGCGGCGGCCCTGGCGCGGTCGACCACGAAGTCGCCGCAGGCGGCCGGCGGCACCTGCATCAGCAGGTTCTGGTTGCGCCGGAACTGGACGATCTGCAGGTAGGCGCTGACCGCTTCCTCGGGCGTGGCGTAGGTCGGAATGCCGGCGTCGGAAAAGACCTTGCGCGCTTCGGCCACGGCGTTGCCGCCCAGCCAGCAGGCCAGGATGTTGCGCGACGAGGCCTGGGCCAGCGGCACCAGCGCGCGCGCGATGTCGGCGCTGGGCACGATCGCGGTCGGCGCATGGATGAACAGGATGGCGTCGGCCTGCGGGTCGGCCAGCAGGATCTCGAGCGTGCGCACATAGCGCTCGACCGGCGCGTCACCGATGATGTCGGCCGGATTGGCATGCGACCAGGTCGCAGGCAGCACCTGGTCGAGCTGGGCCAGGGTCGCTTCGGACAGCTGGGCCATGCTGCCGCCACCGGCCGCCAGGGCGTCGGTGGCCAGCACGCCAGGGCCGCCGCCGTTGGTCATGATGACCAGCCGTTCGCCGAACAGCGGGCGCGCGCGGGCCAGCGTTTCGACCGCCTCGAACAGGTCTTCGGTGGTCAGCACGCGCAGCATGCCGGCGCGCCGGATGGCCGCGTCGTACACGTCGTCGCTGCCGGCCAGCGCGCCCGTATGCGAGGCGGCCGCCTTGGCGCCTTCGGCCATGCGGCCGGCCTTGAGCACCAGCACCGGCTTGCCGCGCGCCGCCGCGCGCGCCGCCGACATGAATTTGCGCGCGTGGCGCAGATCTTCCATGTACATCAATATGGCGCCGGTATCGGGGTCGCTGGCCAGGTAGTCGAGCACGTCGCCGAAATCGACGTCGGCCGAATCGCCCAGCGAGATGAACTTGGAAAAGCCGATGCCGCGCGCATTGGCCCAGTCAAGCACGCCGGTGACCAGCGCGCCCGATTGCGACACGAAGGCGATCTTGCCGGGGCGCGCGCCGGTATGGGCGAAGCTGGCATTGAGGCCGATGCCGGGCACCAGCAGGCCGACGCAGTTCGGCCCCAGCAGGCGCAGCACGTACGGCCGGGCCGCATCCAGCGCGGCCTGCTTGAGCGTGCGTCCCTGCTCGTCGTGCAGCGCGCCCAGGCCCGCGCTGAGCACGATGGCCGCGCGCGTGCCGCGCTGGCCCAGTTCGCGGATCAGGCCGGGCACGCTCGCCGGCGGCGTGCAGATGATGGCCAGGTCGGGCGCCTCGGGCAGATCCTTGACGCTGGCATAGGCCAGCAGGCCCGCCAGGCTATGGTATTTCGGGTTGACCGGGTAGATGGCGCCGGCGAAGCCGCCTTCGATCACATTGCGCAGCACCGTCGCGCCGACGCTGTGGGCGCGTTCGGACGCGCCGATGATGGCCACTGTTTTGGGCGCGAACAGCCGGTCCAGGTTCCTGACGCTCATGGCGGATGCTTCCTTAAGTTGGATAGTGGTGCAGCGTAGACGGGCAGCGGCAATTCAAAATTGATGTGGATCAAATTCGGCAAAGGATACCCTTGTCCTTGAGGAATCGTGCTGGACTGCTTGCATGCTAGCGCATACGCTTGCCTTTTACGCATTCAATTGGGAGCCGCCATGTCGTACAAGTCCATCCTGGTCCACGTCGATCACTCACCGCATTGCGAAGCGCGGGTGCGCGCTGCCGCCGCCGTCGCGCTGGCCCAGCAAGGCCACCTGACCGGAGCCGCGATGAGCGGCCTGACGCGCGCGGTGTATGAAAACAGCGGCGCCGACCTGGGCCTGGCGCTGATCGCCGAACAAATGACGATGCTGCGCGAACGCGCCGAACAGGCGCTCGACCGCTTCGAGGCGGTCGCCGCCAGCATGGGCGTGGCCTCGTTCGAGCGGCGCATGGCCGAGGATGACCCCGAAGGCGGGCTGACGCTGCAGGCGCGCTACGCCGACCTGGTCGTGGTCAGCCAGCCGGACCCCGAAGATCCGTGTTCGCGCCTGGCGCCCGGCCTGCCGGCCTACGTCATGCTCAACAGCGGACGCCCGGTACTGGTGGTGCCGCACAGCGCCGCGCCGGCCCGCGTCGGCAGCCGGGTGCTGCTGGCCTGGGACGCCAGCCTGGAGGCGGCGCGCGCCGTCGCCGCCGCGCTGCCGATGCTGCGCCGCGCCGGCACGGTCAGCGTCGCCATCTTCAATCCGGGCATCGCGCATGGCGCCCAGCCCGGCGCCGACATCGCCCTGTATCTGGCGCGGCACGGGGTCAAGGTCGAGGTCAATGTGCACCAGACCGAGATCGACGTCGGCGAAGCGCTGCTGTCGCTGGCGGCCGACCAGCAGGCCGACCTGATCGTCATGGGCGGCTACGGACACACCCGCTTGCGCGAGCTGATGCTGGGCGGCGTCACCCGCACCGTGCTGCGCAGCATGACCGTGCCGGTCATGATGGCGCATTGACCACGTCCGTTGTTTGTTTGCCACTTGCGCTACCGGGTTGGCGCTTGCGTGCAGCAGCGCATATAGTACGGCGCTCGAACACGTTAAGATGGCAGCATGAACAATTCCAAAAAACTGGCAGGGGTCGCCGGCGCGCTCAGCGTGCTGTGGCTGGGCATGACGGCAGCCATTGCCGCCAGCCAGCGGCGCCTGGTCTTCAATCCGACCAACAAGCGCGAAGTGGCCAATCCGCGCAGCAGCGGGCACCGTACCCGTCCGATCGTGCTGCGCGCCACCGACGGCACCAAGCTGTCGGGCTGGCTGATGACGCCCCAGGTGCCGGCCCCCCATCCTGCCGTCGTGTATTTCGGCGGCCGTTCCGAGGAAGTGTCGTGGGTCGTGCGCGACGCCGGCAAGCTGTTTCCGGGCATGGCCGTGCTGGCGGTCAATTACCGCGGCTATGGCGCCTCGCAGGGCGATCCGGCCGAGAACCACATGGTCGAAGACGGCCGTTTGCTGTTCGACTGGCTGGCCGAACGCCACCACGTCGATCCGTCCAAGGTGGCGGTGGTCGGGCGCAGCCTCGGTTCCGGGGTGGCGGTGCAGGTGGCGCTCGAGCGGCCCGTCCATTCGCTGGTCCTGATCACGCCGTATGACTCGATCTTGTCGCTGGCCAAGCGCAAGTTCCGCGCGATGCCGATCGAATACGTGCTGCAGCACCGCTTCGAGTCGGTCAAGTACGCGCCGTCGCTGAAGGCGCCCACCTATGTGCTGCGCGCGGCCACGGACGACGTGGTGCCGCATTCGCATACCGATGCGCTGGTGTCCAAGCTGGTCCGGCTGCACCGCGACGAAACGGTGCCCGATTCGGATCACATGAATATTCCCTACCTGGCAACGACGCAGGCCAGGATCGCCGAATTCCTGGTCAGCCAGTTCAGCGCACCGCGCCCGGCGCCGATGCCGGCCACGGTGCTGGCCACGCCCGACATCCTGGCGGACTAGGGCCGGGCGCCGCGGCTGGCCGCCGCAATGAAGCGCGTGACCGCGTCCGAGGCCACCAGCGCCAGCAGGACCTCGATATCGACCGGCTTGACGAAATAGTGGCCGAAGCCGGCGCCGATCGCCCGCTCCCTGCCCTCATCGTCGCCGTAACCCGAAATGGCAATCGCAAACGGGATGTGCAGGCCGAGCGAACTGCGCAGCCGGGTGATCAGTTCCAGGCCATCCATGCCGGGCAGGCCTATGTCGCACAGCAACACGTCGAACACATTGGTCCGTGCCAGCCCGAGGCCGGCGATGCCATCAAAGGCCGTGGTCACGACATGTCCCGCGCGGGTCAGCAGGATGCGCAGCGAGTCATTGGCGTCCTGGTTATCTTCGATCAGCAGGATGCGGCGCGCGCAAGCCGGCACTGCGGCGGCGCTGAAGGCCGTCATGGCCTCTCCGCGCGCGCGGCCTCCGGCATGGGTCGTACCGGGCCGGCCATGCGAGCCGTCGTGAATGTGTTCATCATGTTCGCGTTCCTGTGGTCCCGCAACCCGCGCATGCTGGGGTGAAGGGGCGCCGCGACGTCATGCGCGCGGCCGCATTGTAATTATTGGTAATGTTTATTTGTCTCGCCGTAGTTAGTATGTACCCTATTGGCCAAGCACGTATGTTTTAATCGAACATGCCCCCCAGCTTGCTATACTTGCCGCACTCTTTTGCCTTCCCCGCCTGCGCATTGCACGACCAGCGCTCCTTGCCATCGAAAGTGTTCCCGTGCGTCTATCAAAATTTATCCGTGAAAATATGGAAACGATCCTGCAGGAATGGGAGAACTTTGCGCTGACGCTCAATCCGCTGCGCAACTCGGGCAAGCGCAAGCTGCGCGACCATGCACAGCAAATGCTGTCGGCGATCTGCACCGACCTCGACACCTACCAGGGCGAGCGGGCCGGCATCGAAAAATCGAAAGGCAATGCGCCCGTGGTGGAAGGCGACACGGCCGCCGAGATCCACGCGTCGGACCGGATGAACTCCGGCTTTGCGGTCGAAGAGCTGCTGGCCGAATACCGCGCCATGCGCGCCAGCGTGCTGCGCTTGTGGCAGCGCCAGACCGGCGACGTCAACCAGCTCGAAGTCGATGACATGCTGCGCTTTAACGAAGCGGTCGACCAGTCGCTGACCGAAGCGCTGGTCCGCTTTTCGTCCCTGCTGCGCGATTCGCAGAACGTGTTCATGGCCATCCTCGGGCACGACGTGCGCAACCCACTGGGCGCGATCCACATGGGCGCGCAAATGCTGATGGGCGATGCGGCGATGCCGGCCAATCACCAGGCGGTCGCCAGGCGCATCCTCGACAGCACCAACCGCGTCAACGAACTGGTGGGCGACCTGCTCGATTTCTCCACCAGCCACCTGGGCGGCGGGATTCCGATCAAGCCGGCGCCGTACGACCTGGCGCCGCAATGCGAGCTGGTGATCGGCGAAATGCGCACCTTCCATCCGCAGTGCACCATCACGCTCGAGATGGCGGGCGACCTGAACGTGGTGTGGGACCGGGCCCGCATCAACCAGGCGCTGTCCAACCTGCTGGGCAACGCCGTCCAGCACGGCGCCCAGGGCGAACCGGTCTGGCTCACCGTGCACGGCAACGACGACGACATCCTGATGACGGTCCAGAACATGGGCGTGGTGATGGAGCCGGCCAGCATGCGCACGCTGTTCGATCCGGCCAAGCGCTTTGCGATGCGCCCGGCGGCCGAACGCAACCAGGCCGGCACCGACAACCTGGGCCTGGGCTTGTACATCACGCGCGAAATCGTCAGCGCCCACGGCGGCCGCATCCAGCTCAGTTCCAGCGCGGCCGAGGGAACCACGTTCACGCTCGTCTTGCCGCGCGTCAGCAGCGAGCCCGGCGAGTAGGCGCATTGTGATCGCAAGAAACAGACACTTTTGCGCGCTATCGTTCACCTTGTTTGAGGTGAATCAAACGATTGCCGTATATCCACCGGTCAGGGCGCGATTGCAATAACGTCTCAACAGAACCGGGCTGATCCCGCCCGCTGACACTGACGAGGAGATCGCCCATGAACACGACACGACTGGCGCTGGTTCTCTGGGTCATGCTGGCCGGCGCGGCCCACGCGCAGTCGGGCGGCCCGCTTGCCGATACCGGCCTGATCCAGCAAAACGGCGCCTCGCTGACGATCGGCAAGCGCGACGCCAACGTGCCTGGCGTCAAAGGGGGCGACCAGCGCGGCGCCGGGCTGCAGCCGGGCTTCCAGCTCGACATCCGGTTTGAGCCGGACAGCGCCAGCCCCACGCCGGCGCACTACCTTGCCAACAGCGACGCGTCGGCCAACCCGTTTGCCATCGCCGGCAGCTACCAGGGCGCGGCGCTGGGGGCCATGCTGGCCTACGAGCGCAACGGCATCGAATCGACGTTGTGGTCGGTGGCCGCCGCGATCCGGCCGCTGAGCGCCCTCAAGCTGACCGCCAGCTACGCCGACCAGGACCGCGGCCGGGCCCTGCTGTCGACCGCGTCGACCACGGCCTGGGTGGTCGGGGCCAACTACATGGCGGGCAGTGGCGGCACTTTGCTGCTCGGCTACGGACGTGAGCTGCCGGACGGCGTCGCCAGCACCCGCGCCTGGTCGATCGGCTACGAATACCCGCTGTCGAAACGCAGCTATCTGTATGCGGACGCGTCCGACAAGAAGGCCGCGGCCACGGTGCGCCAGCTGGGGATCGGGATCCGGGCCGCGTTCTAGGCCGGCATGCCGATCTGGACGGGCGCCGGCCGATAGCCTATGCTGAAGGCACTCTCTCCACCATCAGAAAGCGCCTCTCCAAATGCAAAGCAAGAAACCGGACGCCGCCCGGCTCGACAAGATCGTCGCCGACGCCCGCAAAGCCGCCGAGACGCGCGAAACGGGCTACCGCGCGCGCTCGCTGAAAATGTATCCGTGGATTTGCGGGCGCTGCATGCGCGAATTTACCAACGCCAACGTTTCGCAGCTGACCGTGCACCACCGCGACCACAACCACGACAACAACCCGCCCGACGGCAGCAACTGGGAACTGTTGTGCCTGTACTGCCATGACAACGAACACTCGCGCTACCTGGAAGCGGACCGCGGAGCGGGCCTGCTGTCGGCACCGATGAAGGCAGCGACGCATAACCCCTTCGCTGCGCTGTCGGGCCTGATCAAGAAGAGCGACGACGCGTAGGCCGCCGGCCCGCATCGCTCCGTGCGGATGCCAGTCCACCGGCCGAGCGCGCAGAACGAATCGAGGCGGTCCCGGTCCAACTGGCAGGAATGTGGCATCCATGACACTGCGCCATGACTCTCGCCCATTTTATTCGCGAACACATCGCCACCATACTCGACGAATGGGAATGCTTTGCGCGCGCCATCCCGGTCGTAGGCAAACTGTCGACCGTGGTTCTGCGCGATCACGCCGAGGGCATCCTGCTGGCCATCGCCGCCGACCTCGAGCAGACCCAGAGCCCCGACCAGCAGGAGCAAAAATCCAAAGGCCGGGCACCGTTGCTGAGCGGCGCCAGCCAGGCCCGGATGCATGGCTCGGACCGGGTACTGGAAGGCTTCACCGTCAACGATGCCATGTCCGAATACCGCGCGCTACGCGCCAGCGTGCTGCGGCTGTGGAACCGCAACCTTGCCGTGCACCCACCCGAGCTGGCCGAATTGCTTGACCTGACCCGCTTCAACGAGGCGGTCGACCAGGCCTTGACCGAATCGCTGTCCGGTTTCTCCGATGACAAGGAACGTAGCGCGCGGCTGTTCGACACGCTGTTGTCAGCCTCGCCGGACCTCAGTTTCATCGTCGATACCGAAGCCTGCCTGGTCTACGGGAATGCCGCCCTGGCCACGGAATTTGGCGCGCCGCTGAGCGTCCTGAAAGGTCGCCGCCTGGGCGACGTCGGCACCGCCCAGGCGCAATTTGACGAAAATGTGCGCCTGGCGGCGCGCCGCAGGTCGACCATGCTGGGCGAATTCACGCGCCAGCGGCGCGGTGCCAGCGTCACCTACGAGTACCTGCTGGTACCGGTCATCGATGCGCAAGGCCAGGTGGAAGCGGTGGCCGGCATCGCGCGCGACATCACCGAACGCAAGGCCAGCGAAGACAAGCACCGGCGCCACGCTCAGTATGACGACCTGACCGGACTGCCGAATCGGCACCTGTTCCACGACCGGCTGGCGCACGAAATCAAGCGCGCCGACCGCATCGGCTTGCCGCTGGCGCTGATGTTCGTCGATCTCGACGGGTTCAAAAAAGTCAACGATTTGATGGGACACGAGGCGGGCGATGAGCTGCTGCGCCAGGCCGGCATCCGGATCCGCGCCTGCGTGCGCGACAGCGACACCGTGGCGCGCCTTGGCGGCGACGAATTTACCATCATCCTGACCGAAATCCGGCACCTGCCGCATGTCGATATCCTGGCCCAGCATCTCCTCGACGAACTGGGGCGCACGTTCGTCATTGGCGGACGCGACGCGCATATCTCCGGCAGCATCGGAATCGCTTTGTATCCGCAGGACGCCGACGGACAGGCCGCACTGCTGCGCCGGGCGGACCAGGCCATGTATGCGGTCAAACACGGCGGGCGCAACCAGTTTTGCTATTTCAAGGCCGACATGCGCAACGCCGCCTGGCTGCACCTACAGCGCGTCGACGAACTGCAGCAGGCGGTGGCCGAACACCAGTTCCTGGTGCTGTACCAGCCCATCATCGCGTTGTCCGGCGGCGCCATCGTCGGCGCCGAAGCGCAACTGCGCTGGCTGCATCCTGTCATCGGCCAGGTGCCCGCCCGCGATTTCATCCCCCTTGCCGAGGAGGCCGGCCTGGCAGCCCAGATCGACGAGTGGGTGCTCGACGACGCCCTCGAACGCGCCCGCGATTGGCATCAGCGGTGCGGATCGTTACTGTATGTCAGCATCAAAAAGTCGTCGCTCGGTCTGGCCGGCAAGGCCGCCGACGTTCACTGGAAGGCGATCATTGAGCGCGTCATGAAGGCGAACGCGCCAGTGGCGCTGGAGATCACCGAGGCCATGTTGCTAAACGACTCGGCAGGCTCATGCGACATCTTGCAGCACCTGGCCGACTCGGGCGTGCCCGTGTATCTCGACGACTTCGGCATTGGCTGTTCATCGATCAACAGCCTGACCCGGCTACCGCTGGCGGGACTGAAAATCGCCCAGGAGGTGGTGCACAGCTTACCGCAAGCTGCGCCGCTGGCGCTGGCCAAAAGCATCATCGCGGCCGGCCATGCGTTGGGGCTAAAAGTCATCGCCGAAGGGGTGGAAACGCAGCAGCAGAAGCAGCAACTAAGCGACCTGGGATGCGACTTCGCGCAAGGAGTCCTGTTTTCGGAGGCGATCGCGGCCGGCGCTTTCGGGCAACTGCTCACGTCGCCGCCAGCCCCGCGCGACTCACTGGGATCGGCCCACTGATTTGCTGCGCGTCCCGGACTCGGCGCCGGTGTGCGGCCAGCGCGCATTGTCCTGCGCGGCCAGCAGCGATTTGCGCTGCCCCGGCCGGCGCAATGCAAGGCGCCGCATTCGCTGTCGAGAACAGCGCCAGCTGTGCATTTTCGCCTGCTGGCGTCCGCACGGCGTGTCGGCAAACCTTACACACTGTCGATGAAAGCCACCATTAATTACCATATGCCCTTGATTTCAAACGCTATGTATATTTTGGCATGATACTTGCTAATATAAATATTAACATTTATTGACGGAAATCAAAATTATGAAACCATTAATTCGCCTCGCTTTGATCGCGCTCATGGCAGTCGTGACCAATGCGCGCGCCGGAGCCATCACGGACGTGGGCAACAATGCCTACTGGGGTGGCGACAATCACGGTTATGGCGATCTCATCGGTAGCAGCATGTACGACATCTCGGGCGCCAACATCAGCCTGGTGGGCCGCATCCTGAACATCCGCATCACCACCAATTTTGCCGGCAATGCCGGCGCCGACACCTGGGCGGCCACCAACGGCATCGGCTACGGCGATGTGTTCCTCGGCGCCGCATGGACGCCGGCCGGCGCCGATGCGCACCATACCAGCGACAACGCCGCCAGCGGCACCCGGTGGAGCTATGGCTTGAACCTCGACAATCGCTGGAGCAATACCGGCGGCAGCTTCACGCTGTACGAATTGGATGGCGCCACCAACGCCAGCAATATCCTCAATTCGCAATCCTTCCTCAGCTGCGTGCTGGGCAGCCAGTGCTACTACCGCGACGGCCAGGCGACCGCAGTCAAGACCACGTCGAACACGGTCCGCAATACCGGCCTGACCGGACACTGGTCGGTGGAGAACAACACGGCGCTGGTCTTCGCCATCGACATCGGCGGCAGCGCGCTGCAGCAGTACGACGCGATGGCCCTGCACTGGGGCGAGACGTGCCAGAACGATGTCATCGAAGGCATCACCAAGCTGCCCGAGCCGGCTAGCGTCGCGCTGATCGGGCTTGGACTGCTGGGCCTTCGCCTGCGCCGCAAGAGCGCTCGCGCCACAGCGTAACAGCCAGCCACAAGGCGGCGGCCAGGTCGAAGGCGCCGCAAAATCCCGGCCACCAGATCGGCACGCCGGGATTGTCCAGCACGCGTCCGTGCACCAGGTCGAACAGGCCGTGGCCGGCCAGCGCGATCGCCACGATCCACGCGGATCTCTGGTAGCCGGCGATCGCCGCCGCGCCAAACAGCGTCGCCACGCCGCATTCGGCGGCCAGCGCGGCGCGCGAACCGCCCATGACGGCAAACAGCACGTAGTACGAGGCGATCACGATCATCATCACCGGATAAAACGACCGGTCGCGGGCAAAGCCGAGCGCGCGCGCCAGAGCGCAAATGACGATGGCCAGCCCGATGCCAATCCCGATTTCCATATTTTCTCCATTTAGCTGCGTCGATACGCAGCACCCTACAGCACGCCGAGGAAACTGACCAGGTCGTGCACTTCCTGCTCGCTCAAGCGCAGCGGCTGGCGTTCCGAGCGACCGGCCAGCGCCGCCGGCGCGGCCGCGTAATGGCGCACCACGTCGGTCAGCGTGGCAAGCTGGCCAGCGTGCATGTAGGGCGGGCGCAGCCCGACCTGGCGCAACGACGGCGTCTTGAACGCGCCCACCATCAGCGGGTCGGCGCGGCTGATGAATTCGAGTTCCTGGCACGCGCCCGGCAGCGCATCGCTGTACGGACCGAGGCAATTGAATTCGTCATCGAGCACCTTGGCGACCGCCTGCGCGCGGCCAAGGTCGGGCCGCCCCGCCACGCGCGGTGCCACGCCCGTGTTGTGGAAGGCATGGTCGGTCTGCAGCGGGCCGGCATGGCAGCTGATGCACTCCCCTTTGCCGATGAACAGGCGCAAGCCGCGCTGCTCGGGCGCCGTCAAGACCGCGTCGGCGGCGCCGCTGTTGCGCAGCGTCGCGTCGAGGTAGGCATCGAGCCGGCCCGGTTCATGGTGCAGGGTCTTCTCGTAGGCGGCGATCGCCTTGCCGATGTTGGCGAACACGCGCGACAGCGCGTCGCGCTGTGCCTCGGACAGCGCTTGCCAGGCGCTGCGCTCGGCCGCGGTGCCGCCGGGGGCGGCATTGGCTGGCAGTGCCTGCATCGACGGCAGCGGCGCGAACAGCGCTTCGTAGTCGCGCTGATAATACTGGCCGACCAGGCGCGCATAGGCGAGCCGGTTGCCGCCGTGTTCGGCCGCGTCTTCCAGCGGGCCCAGTGCCTGCGCCCACAGGCTGTCCTTGCGCCCGTCCCAGAACAGCCAGGCGCCGCGCCCGCTCTCGACCAGCGGCATGGCCCTGCGCGTGCCGCTGCCCACGCCCTGCGACAAGGCCCTGCCGTCCTGGAACTGGCGCTGCGGATCATGGCAGCTGGCGCACGACACCTTGCCGTTGGCGCTCAGGCGCGCGTCGAAGAACAGCCGCTTGCCCAGCTGCGCCGCGGCTGCCGTGTCCTCGTAGCGGTTGGACGGATCGCTGCGCGCTGGCGCCAATTGATTGAGCTGCATCGACTTGAGCGTGGCCAGTTGCCCCGCGGTCCAGGCCTCGCCGGCCAGCGCCCCGGACAGGCCGGCGCCCAGCAGGCCAAGCAGGATCAGCGCGCGTTTCATTGCGCGCTCGCTCCCGGCGCTGCCAGGCCGGCCTCGCCGAGCACTGTATTGAAGGTGACGGTATCGCTGCCGCGCGCTCCTTCGATGGCCAGCTTGATTTCCCACCAGCCGCTCATGCTGAATTTGACGCCGTCAATGCGGTAGGCGCCCTCACCCGGCTGCGCGCTGATGCGCGGGCTGGTCGGGAAACCGTGATGGTGCTGCGGCATGCCGCCATCGAAAGCGACCACCGCGTTCGAGACGGCGCTGCCGTCGGCGGCCGCGATGCGCAGCTGCCAGCTGTGGATGCGGTTGATGCCGATGGCGCCGGCTGGCGGCTGCAGGGTCACCAGGTAGAGGCCATGGGCGCTGGGGCGGGCCAGCCGCAGGTCCAGCCCCGCCGGGGTGCTCATCATCGAGCAGGCCGCGCAGGCGATGGCCAGGAAAGTGAGCAGAAAAAGCAGGGAGTAGCGCATAGGGGTCCTTTGTCGATGCAGCCATCTGCATCCGAAACCGCAGTATGAAAGCGATCGGCCAGCATAAACGGACAAGCTGGCCCGCGATTGCTGCCATGTTCGGCCCGGGTGGTAGCATAGGCAATCTGATCAACTTTTCATCCAGGGGACCATGTCCGCACCGCATCGCGTTGTCCTCGTCGCCTTCCCGCCGGCGCAAATGCTGGACATCACCGGCCCGCTCGACGTCTTCAACGCGGCCAACAACGCCGCCGTGGAGGCCGGGCTGCCCTTGCCTTACGCGGTCATCCTCGCGGCGCCGGCGGCCGGCCCGGTCGCCACCTCGTCCGGCATTTCAATCAACGCCACCCACAGCGTGTTCGATCCCGCCCTGCAGGCCGACACGCTGATGCTGGCCGGCGGCGGCGGCGCCAGGCAGGTGCGCGACGACGCGCCGCTGGTCGCGGCCATCCGCGCGCTGTGCGAGCGCGTCACGCGGGTGGCGTCGATCTGCACCGGCGCGTTCGCGCTGGCCGCCACCGGTTTCCTGGACCAGCGCCGCGCCACCACCCACTGGGCGCATTTCGACGAGTTCGCGCACGCCTTCCCGCACGTGAAGATCGAGCGCGACGCCCTGTTCCTCGACGACGGCAAGTTCCACAGCTCTGCCGGCATTTCGGCCGGCATCGACTACACGCTGTCGCTGGTCGAGCGCGACCTCGGCAAGGCGATTGCGCTGCAGGTCGCGCGCGAACTGGTGATGTTCCTCAAGCGCCCGGGCGGCCAGTCGCAGTTCAGCGCCCAGCTGGCCGCCGAAGTCGGCGCCGGCGACCCGGACCGCTTCGGCGAACTGACGCGCTGGATCGCCGCCCACCTGGCCGACGACCTGAGCGTCGAACTGATGGCCGACAAGATCGCCATGAGCCCGCGCAATTTCGCGCGCCGCTTCATCGCGGCGATGAACGTCACGCCGATCCAGTATGTGCAGACGCTCCGGGTCGACGCGGCGCGCCGCCTGCTCAGCGACAGCGCGCTGCCGATCGCCCGCATCGCCGAGCGCTGCGGCTTCGCCTCGTCCGAAGCGATGCGGCTGGCCTTCCATCGCCACCTGAACGTGACGCCGGCCGATTTCCGCGCGCGCTTCCAGAGCAGCAAGGCAGGCGCCTGACGCATCATCAATGGCAGCAATCAAGGCCTGTGTTGTCCTTTTCCGCACACAGCAAGGACTGACAATGGCTCTCTTTCAGTGAGGCCATCATGTCAAAATCGTTCGCGCAGTCCATCGTCATCGTCATCTTGTGGTTCGTCTCGGCCCGTGTGCTGGCCGCCCCCGGTCCTGCGGGGCCGCAGCTGCAGGCGCCGGCCGCCATCGCTCCTTACGCGGCGCGCTTCGGGCGCGCCAAGCCGGTGGTGGCCGTCGTCGCCGACAACGGCGGCACCGAACTGACCGACTTCGTCATTCCCTACGGCGTGCTGGCGCGTTCGGGCGTGGCCGAGGTCATGGCGCTGGCCACCGGGGCCGGCCCGATCCAGATGACGCCAGCGACCATCCGCATCGTCCCCCAGGCCACGATCGCGCAATTCGACGCCCGCTTTCCGGACGGCGCCGATTACGTGATCGTGCCAAAGGTGAGCAACAACGCCGACCCGGCCCTGCTCGCGTGGATCGTGGCCCAGCACCGCAAGGGCGGCACCCTGGTCAGCATTTGCGACGGCGCGCTGGTGCTGGCCAACAGCACGCTGCTCAACGGCCACCGCGCCACCGCGCACTGGGGCACCGAAGCGCTGCGCGCCGAACGCTATCCGCAGGTGAACTGGATCAGGAATGCGCGCTACGTGGTCGACGGGAAGTTCGTCTCGAGCGCCGGCATCAGCGCCGCCATGCCCACCTCGCTGGCGCTGGTCGAAGCGATCGCCGGCCGGCCCGCCGCCGCGGCGCTGGCCGCGCAACTGCAGGTGGCCGACTGGAGCAGCAAGCATGACAGCGACGCCTTCCGTTCAGGCAGCATGCTGACCGGCAGCTGGCTGCGCCGCACCCAGAGCATCGGCGTGCCGCTCGCGCCGGGCGTCGACGAGATTGCCGTGGCGCTGACGCTGGACGCCTATTCGCGCACCGGGCGCAGCAAGGCGTACGGCCTGGCCGGCACGGCGGCGCCGGTCCGTTCGCTCAACGGCCTGACCTTTCTGCCGGAGCAAATCAGCGGCGGCGCCGACCGCACCTTGCCCGCGCCTGGCATGACGCCGCCCGGGCTGCTGCTGGACCAGCTGCTCAACGACATCGACGCGGCCTACGGGCCGGCCACGGCGCGCTGGGTTGCGCGCAATTTCGAGTATCCCCAGCTCGCGCGCCAGCCCTGAGCCAGATGCGCGGCCGGGCGAAGCACGTACAATGCCCAGCCACGCAAACAACAAACCATCAAGGCCATGCATACGCTCCCTTCGCTACTGATCGCCGCAAGCGCCCTCGTGCTGTTCACGCTCGGCACGCTGCACCTGGTGCTGACCTTCCGGGGCAATGCGCTGCACCCGCGCGACCCGGCGCTGGTCGCGGCCATGCAAGCGGACTCGCCGCGTATTTCGCGCCAGACCAGCGTGTGGCGGGCCACGCTGGGTTTCCATGCGAGCCATAGCCTGGGCGCCATGCTGTTCGGCCTGGTGTACGGCTACCTCGCGCTGGAAGGGTCGGGCTTTCTGTTCAAGTCGCATTTCCTGATGGGCCTGGGCCTGGCCACCTTGTGCGCCTACCTGGTGCTGGCCCAGCGCTACTGGTTCAAAACGCCCATGCGCGCGATCTTGCTGGCGACGGTCTTGTATGGCGCAGGTTTAGGCGCCTTGCTGGCCTGAATACCAAAAAAATTCTACAATAACGCATATAAATTGCCACTATATAGCAAAATAAGGTTATCCTTGATTCCAGTGCTCTGCGCACCAACCTGACCATCAAGGGGACACCATGAGCATGAACGCCGCACCACCGTCAGCCAGCACTGCCATGACCGAGCCCATGATCGAAATGAACATGACGCCGCTGATCGATGTGATGCTGGTGCTGATCATCATGCTGATCATTACCATTCCGCGCCAAAATCATGCAGTCAATCTGAACCTGCCGAATGGCGGCAAGGCCGACACGCCCGACCAGGTCGTGACGATCGACGTCGATTTCGACGGCACCATCCTGTGGAACGGGCTGGCCGTGCCGAGCCGATCCAAGCTGGAAGCGAAACTGCTGGCCGTGGCGGCCGCCCCCGGCCGCGCCGAAGTCCATTTGCGTCCGAACAAGCTGGCCGCCTACAAGGTGGTGGCAGGCGTGATGGCGGCCGCGCAGCGTTGCGGCGTCGTCAATATTGGTCTGGTGGGGAATGAACAGCTGATCTGAAGCGGCGTCGCCCGGGACTAGGCAAACACGTCGATGATTTGCCCGGGACCGGACGAGGTCTTGCGTACCGGGTCGACCGTGCCCGATGCTGTCGGCACGGCATACGCCGGTTCGGTCTTCCCAGCCTGCAACAACGTATTGCGGCGCTCGCTGACCTGGTCGGAATGCGAAATGCGCGCCTCGACCTGGTTGATTTTGCCGCGGATCGCGTCGGCCGCAGCCTTGCTTTCCGGCGATTTTGCGGACGCACAATTGACGCAGTCAGACAACTGCTGTTGAAGGCGCTGCAACTGCGCCAGCAAGGCGGCAGCGGCGGGCGCATTGTCCGTGATGTCGGTAACACCAGCGGTCGACCCGCTCAGTGGTGACATGGCAAGCCTCTACGAAAGCGGGGGCGGCGCTACTAAAAGCGTAGCGGCTCGGCGAGCGCGGCACTGCCGGACTTGCCAAGGGCAATACTATCACTTCCGGCCGCCGCCGCGCGCGTGGCCGGCCCGGCTCAGGTAATCAGGCTGATCAGCCAATCCGGATGCACCTGCCAGCCCAGCAGTCCCGCCAGCCCCATCAGCACGCCGAAAAAGGTCGGCACCATCGCCACGCCGAACAGCCAGCGCTGCTGGGTCAGCGCCGTCACCGCCAGCAGGGCCACGGTGATGGCCAGGAACGCATCGGACAGGTCGAACTGGTCGTCGCGGTAATTGTCGCGGTCGTAGTCCTTCTGGTCCTGGGACGCCTGCGCCATCAATTCGGCTTTCTTGCTGACCTGCTCGGCCTGCAGCTTGCTGTATTCGGCGATGGCGCTGCGGTAGGCCGCTTGCGACGCGGCCGGCGCGGCCGCCATCGCCAGCTCCAGCTGCAGCGAAGTCGATTTCATCACTTCCTCGCGAATATTGCGCGCCTGGTAGAACGCCCAATGATCGATCTTGGCCGCCTGCGCCTGCTGCATGGCCTGCACGATATTGTCATCCTTGACCTTGCAGATGCCCATGAATGTGGCCAGCACCGCCACGCTGATCGCCACCAGCATGTTCAGGCGATAGGCGGCGGCGTCGCTGCGCCCGCTTTGATTGGCTTGCTCGACGGTCTCGATCGGGTCCAGTTCCATGGTGTCCTTTGCGCGTTGCCCAGCGCGGTCAGTCCGGCGGCCTGACCGTTGGCAGCGTCGATTCTAATCTACCCGGCCCCGCGCGCGCTAGAGCGGCGCGTGCATCGCATCGATGGTCTGCAGCAGCGCGGATAACTTCTGGCGGCATTGCGCCGCATCCGGATGCTCGGCGCGCAGCGCGGCGAGCGCATCGTCGATCGCCTTGTCGAGCACATGCCACTGCGCCGCCGCGCGCGGCTTGAGGCCGGCTTCGGCGCCGTCCCAGCTCAGTTCCAGGTCCTTGATGCGCAGCTTTGCCGCCGTCAGGTTGTCGTCGTTGGCCATCGTGGCCGCGTCGGCGGCGATGCGGCGAAATGCGGACAGGTCGCCCAGCTTTGCCGCCGTCGCCTGCACCGGCGCCGGCGCCGGCGCCTGCCTGCTGCATCCCGCTTGCATTCCAACGGCCAGCAGCGCGGCCACGATGACGATGCCGCATCTGGTGTCGAGTCTCATGCACATTCCTTGATGGTTGATGGGGCGATCGGGGCGAGGCGCAACTGGGCCCGCGCAACCAGGGCGCCGATCAGCGCCAGGAACAACGCGCTGGTCAGCATCGCGCCCAGCCCAAGTCCGCCGTAGGCTGGCGCCTGCGTCAGCCAGTCGCCGAGAGCCGCGCCCAGCGGCCGCGTCAGAATATAGGCAATCCAGAACGCCAGCACCGCATTGGCGCCGCAGCGCCAGGCCAGCAAGGTCGCGCCGATCAGCATGCCGAACACGAGCACGCCGATCCGGAAGCCCAGGCCGAGCGCCTCGGTCGCCAGGTCGCCGGCGGCCGTGCCAAGCGCGAACGTGCACAGGATGGCGGCCCAATAAAACAATTCACGGCGCCGGGTCACGATGGTGCGGATCGACAGCGTGCGTTCGCACCGGTACCACGCCAGCAGCACCAGCGCGAGCGCCGCGCCGAACATGGCGCTGCTGAGGTACAGGCTCACGCCCAGGCCGTCGGTGAGCGCGTCGGTCATTTGGGTGCCGACGATGCTCACCAGGACCACGGTCAGCCAGTACAGCCACGGCGCGCAACGCGCCGCGCGCACTTGCGCAATGGTGGCCAGCGCCAGCAGCGACGCCATCAGGCAGCCGGTGGCCAGCGCGCCCCAGCCGGCATTGAGCGCCAGGTAGTCGGCGCCGGTCTCGCCGACGGTGGTCGACAATATCTTGATGAGCCAAAAACTGATGCCAACTGCGGGAACCTTGTTGAACTTGCCGGGCGCCGTTAGAATTTCTTTCTCCAGCCGACCGTCAGGCCACGCGGCAGGACCCCGACCGTCAGCGACTCGCTGCGCGTATGGGCATAGTAGCCGGCCAGCGTCCCGATGGCCCAGCCGGCCAGCACGTCGGTCTGCCAGTGCCCGTGCACTTTCATGCGCGCCTCGGCGTCGTAAAGCGGGATCAGTTCCAGCGCGTACACGGCCGGATGGTCATGGCCGTATTCCAGCACGAACGGCGTGATGACCGCCGCTGCCGTCGTCACTTCCCCGCTGGGAAAGCTGCGCCCGCCGGATTCGAACCACTGGTTGGGGTCATCGGTCTGGTTCGGACGCAGGCGCCGGAAGGTGTGCTTGAGCACTTCCGACGACGCCACGCCGATCACGGTCGCATCGATCGCCTGAAAAAACGTCCGCCCCAGGCGCGTGTCGCGCCCTTCCCACAGCGCACCGGCAACTTCGCCGCCGATCAGCACGCCCATCAGCGCTTTTTGATTGCTGCGCTTCCAGATACCCTGATCATCAAAATTCAATTTCTTGTCTATGCCCAGCGGACCGTCATTCGCCAGCGCCACGCTGCTGCACGATGCGGCCGCCAAAGACATCGCCATCACCGCTTGCCGTATTCGCATCTGCGCCTCCCCGTCGATGCTGGCATTGTGACGGGTCGGTGCTGACGAAATACCGCTGGGCAGATTACATTTTTGTTATCTGGCGGACCGCTAGGCGCCTTTCGGCAGCACCAGTTCGAACGCGGCGCCCTCGCCCAGGCTGCTGCGCACCATGACGGTGCCGCCGTGGAGTTCGGCAATCGAACGGACCACGGCCAGTCCGAGCCCGGTGCTGTCGGCCGAACTGCGCGCCGCGTCGGCCCGGTAGAAGCGGTCGAACAGGAACGGCAGGTGGGCCGCTGCGATGCCGGCGCCATCGTCGCTGACGATGATCGCCACCCAGTCGCCGCGCTGCTCGGCGCACAGGCGGATGGTGCCACCGCGCGCCGTGTAGCGCAAGGCGTTGGCCAGCAGGTTCGACAGCGCCTGGTGCAGCAGCAAGGGATCGGCCTGAAAATGCACCGTCCCATTTCTTTCCAGTATGACGCCCTGTTCGTCGGCGGCGATGCCGAAAAAATCGATCAATTTTCCGAACGCGGTCTCGCTCGACAGTGCCTCGCGCTGCAGCAACTGTTTGGCATTGTCGGTGCGGGCCAGGAACAGCATGCTGCCGACCATGCGCGACAAGCGGCTGCCCTCGTCGACCATCACCGCCAGCGTAGCCTGATATTCTTCCGCCGAGCGCGCGCGCCCCAGCGTCACGCTGGCCGCCGCCACCAGGTTGTTGATGGGCGAACGAAATTCATGCGCCAGGTCCGACGAAAAGCGCGACAGCTGCTCGAAGGAACTGTCGATCCGCGCCATCAACTGATCGAAGGTATCGGCCAGCAAGCGCAACTCCGCCGGCCAGGTTTGCTGCGCGATCGGCGTATGCCGGCCCTGCGCACCCATGTGCCCGATCTGCATGCTGATCGCGCGCACCGGCGCCAGGCCGCGCCGCGCCAGCATCCACCCGAGGGCGACCGAGGCGCAGATCGCCAGCGCCGCCACGCTGAGCAGTTTCGCCAGGTAGCGGCGCAGCACGGTGTCATCGTGCGAGACATCCAGCAGCGCGCGCAGCATGGTGCCGTCGTGCGCGCTGCCCGATGGCTCGCACGCCAGCAGGAAAGCGCGCCGGCCTTCGGTCACGCGCAGATAGGAGCCGGGCCGGCTCACCTGCTCGAGCAAGGGCAGCACGCCGGCCGCGTTGTGCGACGCCTCGATGATCCGCCCATTCGGCGCGCGCAGCTGCCATGCGAACAGCTGCGTGTCGTCTTGCGGCGCCGGCTTGCCGTCCGCGCTGCGCAGTACCTGCTTCAGGTCGCCGATTTCCTCGCGCAGTTCGATCTCTTGCTGCTCGTGCAGCTGGTGCACCAGCTCGGCATACATCATGGCCGACACGCAGATGACGATCACCGCGATGGCGGCGCCGAAAAACACCGTCATGCGCACCGTCAGCGACCAGCGCCGCGCGTCGAGCCAGCTAGTCGCGTACTTCCAGGACATAGCCCACCCCCCGCACGGTATGGAGCAGCTTGCGCGGGTAGGGATCGTCGAGCTTGGTGCGCAGGCGCCGGATGGCCACTTCGACAACGTTGGTATCGGAGTCGAAATTGATGTCCCAGACCTGGCTGGCGATGGCGGTGCGCGACTGGACTTCGCCGCCGCGCCTGACCAGCAGGCTCAACAGCGCGAACTCCTTGGGCGTCAGTTCGAGCCGGTCGGCGCCACGGCTGGCGCGGTGCTTGAGCAAGTCGAGCGTCAGGTCGGCCACCTGGAACTGCGCCGGTTCGCGCGGCTGCTGGCCGCTGTCATTGCGGCGCAAGATCACGCGCACGCGGGCCAGCAACTCGGTGTAGGCATACGGTTTGACCAGGTAGTCTTCGGCGCCCAGTTCCAGCCCGCGCACGCGGTCTTCGATGTCGTCGCGCGCCGTCAGAAACAGCACCGGCGTCGCCACGTGCGCGCGCCGGATGGTGTCGAGGATGGCCCAGCCATCGAGGCCGGGCAGCATGATATCGAGGATCGCCAGGTCGTACTTCACGGTCAGCAACAGGTGCAGCCCGTCAGGACCGGTATGGGCGACATCGACCGCCATGCCCGCTTCGCGCAAGCCCTGGGCCAGGTAAGCGGCGGCGGTAGGCTGGTCTTCCACCAGCAGTATTTTTGTCATGGCATTCACTTCCGGCATCGAATGGTGGAGCCGCGTCGTGCGGGCCCGCCTGCGAGCATACACCGGCCCGCGCGGCAGGCGTCCCGCCCTTCCGGGTGGCATCGAAAATTGAACAGGAGTATAGTAAAAAATGCACTGAGCATCTTTACCTGGTCTTACATTGTCCGATGTCCAAATTTGCGTGGACGCGCCGATAATAGCGCATGGCGACAAGTCAGGCATTCAAGGAGATATTTCATGTCCTCAAGCATTAGCGCGGCAAGCGCAAAAGATCTCACGAACACCCTGTTCGCCAAACTCGACACCCAGAAAAAAGGCTATATCGACGCGGCCGACCTGAAGACGGCGGCCGGCGCCAACGCGAACGACAGCAAGGTCGCCGAGGTGTTCGCCAAACTCGACGGCGACAGCGACGGCCGCGTCACCAAGAGCGAATTGTCGGTGGCGATCGAAAAGGTCGGCAACGAGCTCAGCGCCCAGGCGAACAAGTCGCGCGTCGATGGCGCCAAGGGCGGCGCGCGACATGCGGGCGGCCCGCCACCGGGCGGCGGCGGCGGACCTCCACCTGCCAAGGCGGCCGCCAGCGATGCCGACACTGCCCCCAAGTACGTGGCCGCGGCCGACACCGACGGCGACGGCACCGTCAGCGATGCCGAAGAGGCCGCCTACAAGCAGTTGCTGGCCAACGCGGAAGCAAAAGCCCAGGCGCAGGCCGGCGAATACCAGAAAGTCGGCAGCGAGGACCAGGCCGCGCCGAGCGCGGTCAACGTCTCTGCCTGACCAGCGCAACAAGCGATCCCGACCGAACTTGGCGCAAGCACCATGTCGGCGGGGTCGGACTGCCTTCCAGCCTGTCTCCCATAGGGACACGCGCCCGCGGCCGCCCTCCCCGCACGGCCCGCACTAGCTTCAGATTGCTCACTCGGCATCAGGCGCATTTTGCCGCCGCCTTTGCCCCCCGATTCTTCCTGTCGAGCTTCACATTGCCAAAACGGCACGGCCATGCGCACAATGCCCGCACGATGTCGCCCTTATTGGTTTATTTGATTGAAAGCACAGGGATGGGTTCCGAAAATCACGCCGCGACTAGCTCCCGTGCAACAGCAGCGCAGGCAGGCCGCGGCGTGCCGCAGGCGCTGCCTGCGCGTGTCATGGCCATTGATGTGATCCGAGGCATTGCGCTGTTCGGTGTCCTGGTCGTCAATCTGACGACCGAATTCCGGGTATCGATCTTCGAACAGTTCCTGGACTTGCCCGCTTCCGGCAACGGCATCGACCGGTTCATCGCGCAGTGCATCGCGCTCGCGGTGGAGTCGAAGGCGATTGCGCTGTTTTCCATGCTGTTTGGCGTGGGCCTGGCAATCCAGTTCGACCAGCTTGCCCGACGCGGCAACCCGGACTATTGGCTGGTGCGCCGCTTGCTGGTGTTGCTCGCGTTTGGCCTCGTTCACCTGCTGTTCATCTGGAACGGCGACATCCTGACCGAGTACGCCATCGTCGGGTTGCTGGCGCTGCCGTTCCTGCGCTTGCCCCCGCGCTACCTGCTCGCGGCCGCGATCGCGTCCATGCTCGTCTTCGGCTTGCAGCCGTGGTCCATCCGCTGGCCTGGCGTGGACATCCTCACGCCGCATGTGGCGCTCGCCCATGTCGTTTATGCGACCGGCAGCTACCTCGACATCGTCGCATTCAGCCATCGCGAGCTGTCGCTGCTGCTTCCGCTGCACCTGTATCTCTTGCCGAGGACATTCGCCCTCTTCCTGTTCGGAATGACCTTGTGGAAGACCGGGATTTTCACCGCGCAGCCTCGCTGCACGACCATCGCTGCCATCGCCGCTGCCGGCATATTGTCTGGCGGCGCGTGCATGCTGTGGAGCGCGCAGCTGCGCGCGGCATGGCCTGCGGTGTCGCAATGCGTCATGAATATCGCCCCGGTCATCCTGGCGTTCGGATACGGGGCCGCCATCCTGGCGCTGTGCCACTGGCCGGCGTGCGCCCGGCTGTTGGCGCTGTTCGCGCCGCTGGGCAGGATGGCCTTCACCAACTACCTGATGCAGTCGATCGCGTGCGGGTTCATCTTCTACAGCTATGGACTCGGGTATTTCGGCCAGCTGGGCGTAGCGCAAGCAACGCTGCTGGCCGTGGCGATCTTTGCCATCCAGCTTGGCATCAGCGCATTCTGGCTGGACCGCTACCGATACGGCCCCATGGAATGGCTATGGCGCACGCTGATGTATGGCGCCAGGCAAGCGATGGCAATCCCACGCTAGATTTCGACCTGGGTCCCGAGCTCGATCACGCGGTTGGTCGGAATGCGGAAATAGTCGGCGGCATCGCGCGCGTTGCGCGACATCGTCGCGAACAGGTGTTCGCGCCATGGCATCATGCCGTGTCCCGTCGCCGTCACCACGGTCTGGCGCGCCAGGAAGAACGAGGTTTCCATCATCTCGAACGGCAACCCCAGCTCCGTGCACAGGTGGAGGATATTGGGGATATCCGGTTCATCCTTGAAGCCGTAGTGGACATTCAACTGATAGCACTCATGGCCAAGCGGCACGATGCTGACTTGCCGGTCCGGCGCGACCCACGGTTCGTCGGCAATGCTCACGGTGAGGAACATCACGCGCTCATGCAATACCTTGTTGTGCGACAGATTGTGCAGCATGGCGTGCGGCACGCCATCGCTGGCGCCGCGCAGGAAGATGGCGGTGCCGGGCACGCGCACAGGCGGCGCCAGGAACAGCGATTCCAAAAAATCATCCAGCGGCACCGCATGCTTTTGCAAATTCTGGAATACCAGTTGGCGGCCGCGCTTCCAGGTCAGCATGATGGTAAACAGCACAGCGCCTAGCATCAGCGGGAACCAGCCGCCGTGGAACAGCTTGAGCGCGTTGGCCGAGAAAAAGGTGACATCGATGATCAGGAAGAAGCCGGTCGAGACCCAGCACAGCAGCGGGTTCAATTTCCAGCGGTAGCGAATGACGAAGAACGTCAATATGGTCGTCGCCAGCATCGTGGCCGTGACGGCGATGCCGTACGCGGCGGCCAGGTTGTCGGACGATCCAAAGCCGACCACGGCGATCAGCACGACGATCAGCTGCAGCCAGTTCACGGCCGGCAGGTAAATCTGGCCGATCTCGCTCTCCGACGTGTGCAGTACGCGCATGCGCGGCAGGAAGCCAAGCGCCATGGCTTGCTTGGTCATCGAGAAGGTGCCGGAAATCGTCGCCTGCGATGCGATCACGGTCGCGATCGTCGACAGCGCCACCAGCGGATAGACGCTCCAGGCGCCCAGTTGCTGGTAGAAGGGATTCGAAATCGCTTCCGGGTGCGCCAGCAGCAAGCCGCCCTGTCCCAGGTAATTGAGCGCCAGCGCCGGAAACGCGATGAAAAACCAGGCCATGCGTATCGGTTTCTTGCCGAAGTGGCCCATGTCGGCATACAGGGCCTCGGCGCCGGTAAACGCCAGCACGATCGCCCCGAGCGCGATAAAGGCAATGATACGGTTATTGATCATGAACGCATAAGCGTGTATCGGATTGATGGCGGCGAGAACTTCGGGGTTATGCACGATGTTGACCAAGCCCATCACGGCCAGCACCAGGAACCACAGCGTCATGATGGGACCGAACCAGCGCCCGATGCCAGCGGTACCATGCGACTGCACCGAATACAGCGCGACGAGCACGATGATGGTCAAGGGCACCACGTACGGCTTCATGGCCGGCGTCGCCACTTCCAGGCCCTCGATCGCGGACAGCACCGAAATCGCGGGCGTGATCACGCTATCGCCATAAAACAGGGCGGCGCCGAACACGCCCGTCAGCAGCAGGACAAGGTACAGGCGCGAGCCCTTGCTGACCGAACCGAGCGCCAGCGCCATTAGCGCGATGATGCCGCCTTCGCCCCGGTTGTCCGCGCGCAGCACCAGCGTGACGTACTTGAGCGAGACGATGATGGTCAGGCCCCAAAAAATCAGCGACACGACGCCCAGCAGATTGGGCCCGTTCAGCGGCAGGCCATGGGTCGGATCGAAAATGGTCTTGAGCGTGTACAGCGGACTGGTGCCGATATCGCCGTAGACGATGCCGACGGCCGCCAGTGTCAGTGCAATCAGCTTGCTTTTCTTGTTTTGTTCGGTTGTCAATTTGTGGCTATCCCAATGGTGGTACGACCCGGATTGCGGGCTTGCCGACGAAGTTTACAGAGTCGTGCGTAAAAATTTTGTAAAAATTGGGCTGGCACAGGCGCAAGTGCTTACCCTTTGGGCAGTCTACGAGCCCGCCTACCTGCGCCCAAAGGCCGACCGCCGCCCTCGCCATGCGTGGACGGCCCAGTTGCGCGGCCAGGGCAAGGCGCTAGCGCTTTGCGGCCGGCGCACCGGCACCATTGACTGGAATGTTGAACAACATGGAGCCGCCGCCGTCAGTCATCACACTGGGCATCACGCCGTTCCACTTGTTGATCGCATCCTTCTGCAATTTCAAGCGTTCCCATTCCAATAGCTTCGGTTCGATCGATGCGAGCAGTGCCCGGTTCGCCGCCGCTTCGCCCTCGGCAATGGCAACCCGCTTTTTCGCTTCCGCCTGGGCCGACCTGACCTCATTTTCGGTCCGGATGGAATCCTGGATAGCCTTGGACTTGGCGCCCACCGCTTCGAGCAGGGCCTGGGGCGGGCGCAGCGAGCCGATCAAACCGAATTGCTGAATGCCGATACCGTACACAGCCACCTTTTCGTCGAGCTTTTTCGCGATATTGGTGAGGAACTCTTCTTTCTTCGGACCGTTCACATCATCGAAGGTATATTCCGACCCTACCGCGACGATGACGTTGCGCGCCGTGTCGCGCAAGAAGCCATGCGTGAACGACTCGATGCGGTCGGCGCGAAATTTCGTGTAGAAATCGGGAACGCGCTCGGCCGCCAAGGCATAGCTGACCGCGACATCCAGCGTCACCGGGACCGAATCGCGCGTATTGAACGTCAATTCCTCGTTGACCGAATTGCCCTCGTGCAGATCGCGCGTCCAGACCACGCGCTGGACGAAGGTCGGATAGACAATGACCTGGGTCTGGATCGGGTTGTAAAACACGAAGCCGGTGGCAATGTTCTCGTGCGTGATGCCGCGATCGACCAGGCGATTGACTTTGACGCCGGTATAGCCTGGCGGAATAATCCGCCAATTGAGCAGGAATGTCGACGACACCAGCAAGACTACGATGAGTGCCGCGGCACCCAGAATGAATTTTCTCAAGACGCGATTCATGGCTCTTCCACTTTAAGGCGGCTGCCGGGCCGGGAGATGCCGTGCGCGCTAGCAGCACGACAGGCATGGAAACAGCATACGGGAATGCCTGTAAAAATGCGGTAAGGATCTGCCAGCGGGGCGTAAATAAAGCGTAAAAACGGCTGCGCGCACTGGCTTGCAGCGCTATAGCGGCATCATCAAGCGGTACCCTACCGCCGTCTCCGTCAGGAAGAATTTCGGCCGGGTCGGGTTGTCCTCAAGCTTGTGCCGCAAATGCCCCATATAAATGCGCAAGTAATGCCCATCTTCCGCATGCGACGGCCCCCATACCGCCAACAGCAGTTGTGGGTTGGTGACGACCCTGCCAGCGTTGCTTACCATCACCGACAGCAGCTTGTACTCGATCGGGGTCAGGCGCACTTTTTCGCCGGCCTTGGTCACCAGCCGGTTCTTCATGTCGACCACGACGTCGCCGAACCGGATCACGCCATCGCTGTCGGCGCCCGGCTTGCGCTGGCGGCGCAAGGTCGCGCGCACGCGGGCATGCAATTCGTCGACGCCGAACGGCTTGGTCAGATAGTCATCCGCCCCGGCATCGAGGGCGCTCACCTTGTCGGCCTCGCTCGCCCGCGCCGACAGCACGATCACCGGCACGGTCGACCACTTGCGCAATTCCATGATGAAGGTGATGCCGTCGCCGTCGGGCAGGCCGAGGTCGAGCACGATCAGGTCCGGCGTGCGCGTGCCCGCCTCGATCAGTCCGCGCTGCATGGTTTCAGCTTCATGCACTTGCCAGCCCACCTCCTCGAGCGAGCTGCGCACGAAGCGGCGGATCTGCGGTTCGTCTTCCACCAGCAAGGCGGTCGGTGGGGTCGTATTCATTCTGCGCTCCGGGTTTCCAGTTCGATGGCGGGCCCCGCCGGCGGGTTGCCCAATGGAAGCGCAACGACGAAGGCGGCGCCGCCCATGTCGGAACGGCCGGCGCTGATCTTGCCCCCATGGGCCTCGACGATGGCGCGGCAGATGGCCAGTCCCAGGCCGACGCCCGGCTTGGCCGATTCGCGTTCGCCGCGCGTGAACTTGTCGAAAATGGCTTCCTCCAGCCCGGCTGGCACGCCCGGGCCGTCATCGGACACCGTCAGCCTGGCCCAGGCGCCGTGCAGGCTGGCCGACACGTCGATCCTGGACCAGGCCGGCGTGTACTTGGCCGCGTTCTCGAGCAGGTTGCACAGGACCCGCTCGATCAGCACGGCATCGAAGCGCACCAGCGGCATGTCCGGCGCAATGCTGGTGCTGACGATGTGCTCGCGCAGCAGCGACGCGCTCATATTCAGTGCGCTGCCAATGACTTCCTCGGGCGCCTGCCATTGCATATTGAGCTTGACTTCACCGCTCTGGATGCGCGCCATGTCGAGCAGGTTGGCCACCAGGGCATTCATCCGCAGCGCTTCGTTATGCAGCACCTGCGCGGTATCGTGCAGCGCTTGCGGCAGCGGCGGCCTGGCGCGCACCAGCGATTCGGACAAGCCCACCAGCAAGGTCAACGGCGTGCGCAAATCGTGCGACAACGCCGACAACAGCGAATTGCGCAGCCGTTCCGACTCCATGCTGATCAGCGCGTTCTGCGCCACCTCGATATAGTGCACGCGTTCGAGCGCGATGGCCGCCAGCGCGGCGAAGGTATCGAGCTGCGTGCGCTGTTCGGGAATCAGGATCCAGCGCTGGTGCTCCGGTTCGATCGCCAGCACGCCCCGGGTGCGCATCGGCGCGACCAGCGGCAGATAGAAGAAGGGGCTGGCCGGCAAGGTGTCGGTCCCCATGCCCGCGCTTTCGGCGTGGTCGAACGCCCATTGGGCGATGCCGACGTCCGGCTGCTCCAGTGCGCTCGCGTCGGCCGGCAGATGCAAGCGACCGTCAAGGTCAGGCAGCAGCAGGATGGCGCGGGCGCGGAAGGTACGCTGGATGAACTCGCCCGTGGTCTCGAAGACCTGTTCGGTCTGCAGCGCGCCGGACAGTTCGCGCGCGAATTCGTACAGCGCGCGCGAGCGCCGCTCGCGGTGGGCCGCGACATGCGCCTGGAAACGCAGGCCGGCCGTCAGGTGGCCGGTAATGAGGCCGACCGCGAGCATGACGAGGAAGGTGACCAAGTATTGCAGGTCGGCCACCGCGAAGGTAAATCGCGGGTCGACAAAGAAGAAATCGAAACAGCCCACGCTGACGCAAGTCGCCAATACAGATGGCCCGCGTCCGAACTTGAATGCCACGACCACCACGACCAGCAGGAACAGCATGGCGATGTTGGGCAGGGCGAGAAACGGCAGCAATGGGGTTAGCAACAACGCCGCGGCGACGCTGCTGAGCGCCGCGATGGCATAGGCCCACAGCCGGCGGTTGCCGCTGCTGAATGCGCGGGCGAGCGCATCCTCGCCGCTGCGCGCCAGCGTTGCGCCGGTTTTGACGCGGGCGGCGTCGCCGATTTCAAGCACATCGATGTCCGGCGCCTTGGCGGCAATGCGCCGGATGTGCGACAGGCGCCACGGCCAGTTGGTATGGGCGCGCGCCATCACGATTTTCGACAGGTTGTGGTCGCGCGCATAGTCGACGATCGCTTCGGCAATATCGTTGCCGGCCAAGACTTCGGTACTGGCGCCCAGCTCCTCGGCCAGGCGCAGCGTGACCAGGGTCTGCTCGCGCCGCTCGGCAGGCAGGCGCTGCAGCGACGGCGTCTCGACATAAACCGCATGCCAGTCGGCGCCGAGCTGCCCGGCCAGGCGCGCCGTGCTGCGCACCACGTGCTCGCTGCCGGGGCGCGGACCGACACAGGCGAGCAAGGCGCCGCCGGTTTTCCACACCGTGTCGATCGACTTTTCAATCCGGTAGGCGCGCACGTCGTCTTCGATGCGGTCGGCCGTGCGGCGCAGGGCGAGTTCGCGCAAGGCGATCAGATTCCCCTTGCGGAAAAAATTCTTGGATGCGCGGTCGGCTTGCTGTTCCTGGTACACCTTGCCGCTCTTCAGGCGCGTGAGCAATTCGTCGGCTGGGATGTCGACCATCACGACCTCGTCGGCCGCATCGAACACGGTGTCGGGCACCGTTTCGGCGACCCGCACCCCGGTGATCCCGCCGACCACGTCGTTCAGGCTCTCCAGGTGCTGCACATTGACGGTGCTGAAGACGTCGATGCCGGCGTCAAGCAATTCCTCCACGTCCTGCCAGCGCTTCGGATGGCGCGAGCCGGGCGCGTTCGAATGGGCCAGTTCGTCGACCAGGATCAGCGCCGGATGCAGGGCCAGCGCCGCGTCGAGGTCGAATTCGGTCAGCGTCTTGCCGCGGTAGGCAATCTGCCTCTGCGGCAGCACGTCGAGCCCGTCGAGCATGGCGGCCGTATCGGCCCGGCCATGGGTCTCGAGCACGCCCACCAGCAGCGGCCGGCCTTCGGCGTGCAGCTTGCGCGCCGCGGCCAGCATGGCGTAGGTCTTGCCCACGCCGGCCGACGCCCCGAAGTAGATGCGCAACTTGCCGCGCGCATCCTTGCGCTCCTGTAGCTGGACCTGCGCCAGCAGCGCATCGGGGTCGGGCCGTTGTATGTGGTTGGGAACCATGGGCAGGCCTTTTCTCGCAGCTTAGCGTTTCGACGCCGGTTCGGCATCGATGGCCAGGTTCAATTTAAGCACATTCACGCGCGATTCCCCCCAAAAGCCCAACACGCGCTCTGTCGTGTGCTCGCTGACCAGGGCCTCGACCCGGGCCAGCGGCAGCTTGCGCGCGGCGGCCACGCGCGCCGCCTGGTAGCGCGCGCCGGCCACGCTGATCTCGGGATCGAGGCCGCTGGCCGATGCCGTCACCAGGTCGACTGGGATCAAGGCCGTGTTGGACGGATCGGCTGCCTTCAGGGCGGCGATGCGCCCCTTGACTGCATCGATCTGCGCCGGATTGAGCGGCCCCTGGTTGGAGCCGGAACTGCCGGCGCCATTATTGGGCATCGGCCCGGTCGCCGAAGGGCGGCCCCAGAAATAGCCGGGCGAAGTAAATGCCTGGCCGATCAGGCTGGAACCGACCGTTTTGCCGTCACGTTCGATCAGGCTGCCATTGGCCTGCTCGGCGAAGGCCAGCATGCCGATCCCGGTCACGGTCAGCGGATAGAGCACGCCGACGACCAGGGTCAGTATGCCGAACAGGACCAGCGCGGGGCGCAGTGTGGATTTCATGTGAAGCCTCCTTTTAGACGAGATGCATGGCGGTCAGCACCATGTCGATCAGTTTGATGCCGACGAAGGGCAGCACGATGCCGCCGACCCCATAGATCAGGATATTTCTGCGCAGCAGAGCCGCGGCGCCGATCGGCCGGTATTGCACGCCCTTCAATGCGAGCGGGATCAGCGCAATGATGATCAGCGCGTTGAAGATGACGGCGGACATGATGGCCGAGTTCGGGCTGCTCAGGTGCATGATGTCGAGCGCTTTCAGCTGCGGATAGGTGGCGACAAACGCGGCCGGAATGATGGCGAAATATTTCGCGATATCGTTGGCGATCGAGAACGTCGTCAGCGAGCCGCGCGTCATCAGCATCTGTTTGCCGATCTCGACGATCTCCAGCAGCTTGGTCGGATTCGAATCGAGGTCGACCATGTTGCCCGCTTCCTTGGCCGCCTGGGTGCCGGAGTTCATCGCCACCGCCACGTCGGCCTGGGCCAGCGCCGGCGCGTCGTTGGTGCCGTCGCCGGTCATCGCCACCAGGCGGCCCTGGCTCTGGTAACTGCGGATCAGCTTGAGCTTGTCCTCTGGCGTGGCCTCAGCCAGGAAATCATCGACGCCCGCTTCGGCGGCAATCGCAGCGGCGGTCAGCTTGTTGTCGCCAGTGATCATGACGGTCTTGATGCCCATCCGGCGCAGTTCGGCGAAGCGCTCCTTGATGCCGCCCTTGACGATATCCTTCAGTTCGACCACGCCCATCACGCGGCCGGCGTCGACCACCACCAGCGGCGTGCTGCCGCGGCGCGAGATGTCGTCGACCAGGCGTGCCATTTCGGACGGATACGGCAGGCCCATTGCTTCGACATGCTTCCTGACCGAATCGGCCGCACCTTTGCGGATCTGGCGTGCGCCGATATCGATGCCGCTCATGCGCGTGTTGGCGCTAAACGGCAGGAACACGGCGTGCAATGCGGCCATTTCGCGCTCGCGGATGTTGAACTTCTGCTTGGCCAGGATCACGATCGAGCGCCCTTCCGGCGTTTCGTCGGCCAGCGAAGCGAGCTGGGCCACATCGGCCAGCTGCTGCTCGGTCACGCCGGGCGCGGCAAAGAAGGCCGATGCCTGGCGGTTGCCCAGCGTGATCGTCCCTGTCTTGTCGAGCAACAGCACGTCGACGTCGCCGGCCGCTTCGACCGCACGGCCCGAGGTAGCGATGACGTTGGCGCCCATCATGCGGCTCATGCCGGCCACGCCGATCGACGACAGCAGCGCGCCGATGGTGGTCGGAATCAGGCACACCAGCAGCGCGATCAGCACCGTGATGCTGACCGGCGAACCGGCGCTGGCCGCAGCCACGCTAAACAGCGAAAACGGCAGCAAGGTCACCGTCACGACCAGGAACACGATGGTCAGCGCCACCAGCAGGATCGTCAGCGCGATCTCGTTCGGGGTCTTCTGGCGCTTGGCGCCTTCGACCATCGAAATCATACGGTCGAGGAAAGTCTCGCCGGGGTCGGCCGACACGCGCACCACCAGCCAGTCCGACAACACGCGGGTGCCGCCGGTGACGGCCGAAAAATCGCCGCCCGACTCGCGGATGACAGGCGCCGATTCGCCCGTGATGGCGCTCTCGTCGACCGATGCGACGCCCTCGATGACCTCGCCGTCGATGGCAATCACATCGCCCGCTTCGACCAGGATGACCATCCCCTTGCGCAATTCGGCGCCGGCGACCGGCAGCCAGGTGGTGCCGTGCCTGGGCGTGTGCAGTTTCTTGGCCATCACGCTTTGTTTCAGGCCGCGCAGCGAGGCTGCTTGTGCCTTGCTGCGCCCTTCGGCCAGTGCTTCGGCGAAATTGGCGAACAGCACCGTGAACCACAGCCAGATCGCGATGGCCAGGATGAAGCCTGTATCGGCCTGTACCTTGCCCGCCAGCGCCTGGAAATACATCAGCGTGGTCAGGATACTGCCGACATACACGACGAACATGACCGGGCTGCGGGCCTGGGTGCGCGGACCGAGTTTCAAGATCGAATCGATCATTGCCGGCCAGATCAGCGTGGCGTCGAATAAGGTCAGCTTCTTGCGTGGCGTGGCCACCGTTGGCAGCGTAATTGTGTGCGACATCATGGACTCCGTGATTATTTGCTTGTGTAGAGCTGAAGGTGTTCAACGACCGGGCCGAGCGCCAGCGCGGGCACGTAGTTCAACACGCCGACCAGCAGCACCACCCCGATCAGCAGGCCGATGAAGATTGGGCCGTGGGTCGGCATGGTGCCGGAGTTCGCTTCCAGGCGCGGCTTGGCGGCCAGCGAGCCAGCAATCGCCAGGATAGGCACGATCATCGCGAAGCGGCCGAACCACATGGCAATCGCCAGCATCACGTTGTAGAACGGCGTGTTGGCCGACAGGCCCGCGAAGGCGCTGCCGTTGTTGTTGGCCGCGGAACTGAACGCGTACAGGATCTCGGTGAAGCCGTGCGCGCCGGGGTTGGCGATGCCGGCCTTGCCCGCGTCCAGCATCACGGCAATCGCCGTTCCGCCCAGCACCAGCACGGGCGTGACCAGGATCGCGATCGACGTCATCTTCATCTCGTAGGCTTGGATCTTCTTGCCCAGGTATTCAGGCGTGCGGCCTATCATCAGGCCGGCGATGAACACCGCCATGATGGCGAACACCAGCATGCCGTACAGGCCCGAACCGACGCCGCCGAAGACGACCTCGCCCAGCTGGATCAGCAGCAGCGGCATCATGCCGCCAACCGGCGTAAACGAATCGTGCATGGCATTGACGGCGCCGCACGAAGCGGCAGTCGTGATCGCGGCAAACAGCGCGGAGGAGGAAATGCCGAAGCGGGTTTCCTTGCCTTCCATGTTGCCGCCGGCCTGCATGGCGCTGGCGCCCTGGTCGACGCCGAGCGCCGCCAGTTGCGGATGGACGGCCTGCTCGCTGCCCATGACTACTGCCGTCGAGACGACAAAGATCATGCTCATGGCGGCCAGCAGCGCAATGCCCTGGCGTTTGTCGCCGACCATACGTCCGAAGGCGAAGCACAGCCCGGCCGGGATCAGGAAAATCGACAGCATCTGCATGAAGTTCGACAACGGTGTCGGGTTCTCGTACGGGTGGGCCGAATTGGCATTGAAGAAGCCGCCGCCATTGGTGCCGAGCATCTTGATCGCTTCCTGCGACGCGACTGGCCCCATGGCGATGTTCTGCGTCTTGGCCACCAGGTTCTCCATCACCGGCCCGCCCCTGGCATCCTTGAGCGCTTGCCCGTCGGCGTCCAGTTTCGGGGCCGAGTACGCGACCGGGTCGACCAGCTGCACATCCTGGTAGGCGGAAAAATTCTGCACCACGCCCTGCCCCATCAGAAATACCGAGAACAGCAGCGACAGGGGCAGCAGCGCGTACAAGGTCGAACGCGTGATGTCGACCCAGAAATTGCCGATCGATTTGGACGAACGCGCGCTAAAGCCTCGGACCAGCGCAAACGCGACCGCCATGCCGGTGGCGGCCGAGAAGAAGTTTTGGCCCGTCAGCGCCACCATCTGGGTCAGATAGCTCATGGTCTGTTCGCCGCTGTAGCCCTGCCAGTTGGTATTGCTGACGAAGCTGACCGCCGTATTGAAGGAGGAATCGGCGCTGATATTGGCCATCGCCTGGGGATTGAGCGGCAGCCAGCCCTGCAGGCGCTGGATGGCGAACACAAACAGCGCGCCGATGCCGTTAAACATGAGCAGTGCGATCGCGTACGACTTCCAGCCCATGTTGGCGTCGGCCTCGACGCCGCCCGCGCGGTAGAACAGGCGTTCCACGCGCACCAGCCAGCCCAGGCCGGGCACGGTGCCGCCGTCGCCGACGCGCGCCAGAACGATACCGAGCGGATAGGCCAGCGCCATCAGCACGACCAGGAACACGATCAGCAGGAGAAGTGATTGGGTAGTCATCACAGTTGCTCCGCTTTCAGCAGTGCATGGACCAGGTAGACCAGCAGGCCCGCCGCGACCAGCGCGGAAACGTCATAGATGTTCATCACTTGCCTCCCAGCTTCTCGCAGCCTGCCGCGAAAGCGCACGTCAGTGCGAAAAAGAGCACGATGGCCCCGATGTAAATTGCGTCCATATCATCCTCATGCAGTTCTTGTTTTGATACTGACTAGCGTACCGGCTAGGGTCTAAAAATTTTATAAAGAGTGCGGGGGCCGGCGTAAACAGCCTATAAAACTTGTCGCTCTCACCCGCCCCGCATGGTCGACGCCCGTGATCAGAAGGTCTTGCTGGCGGTCAGGACCAGGGCCGACTTGCCCAGGAACTTGCCGTTCGCCGGCGACGCGTAGGCCACCTTGTCCGCATTGGTGCCGATCAGCGCCAGTGCACCGGTCACGACGCCGAAGTCCTTGGTCGCGCCAATTTTCCAGTCGCTGTAGCTGGCGGCGCCGTTGTGGGCGACGCGCTGGTGCCCCAGGTGCAGGTTGACGATGTAGCCATTGCCCGCGTCGGGATTGGCGGCCAGGTCGAGGTAGGCGCTGTTCTTGCTGTCGACAAAGCCGAACAGATTGGTCACCGCGTGCGAATACTTGATCAGCCCGACGCCATACGACAACTGGCCATACAGTTCGGTGGTGTTGGCGCTGACGAAGCCGGCCACGTGGTCCAGCCCATTCGATGGATAGACATAGCTCAGTACGCCGACGTCATAGCCGAGGTCCTTGGCCAGTACGCCGCGCTTGCCGCCGTACAGGTCGAGTTCAACATTGCCGCCGCCGCCGGCGTCCTTGGTCCACTTGATCGTCGACGCCCACGCGCCGGCATAGAAACCGGACGGGTTGTGCACGACATCGGCGCCGCCCTGCAGTGCCGGCTGCAGGTGCATCTGCGAAATGCCCCGGTAGCGGTAATCGCTGGCCAGCGCCGCGTTAAAGGTCAGTTCGGTGTCCGGCTTGGCCTCGGCGGCGGCGGCAACCGGTTGGTCAGCCATTGCGGCCGGATGGGTGAAGGCGGTCATCAGCAGTGCCGCGAAGATGGTCTTGTTCATGGTGCTATTTCCTTGGTGTCGATTAAAGAATCGGACCTTCGTCCGTTGGATCATTGGGGGAAGACTTCGTTGTACAAAGCGTGCAAGCCGGCGGCCATGTCCGGATCACAGGTTTCTGCGTCGCACAGGCAGCGCCCATGGCCGCAGGCGTGCTCCGGTGCGGCGCAAATGAGCGCAGCTCCACCACCGGCAGATGCCGACGTTGCTGATGTTGCGGGTAAAGGTGAGTTGCGGACTTCATGGCGCCTCCGGCATGATTTGACGGAGTGGAGCTTAGCAAGCGAGGCGTAAAGATTTTCGTGACTATTCAGCCTGAGCGCACAGCGTAGAAAGTTGTTGTAAACAGATCCGCGATAACGCATCATGCGTGCATGCCACCAAAACCGCCGCGCCCCGACCTTACTCATCTGTCCGATCAGGACAAGGACAGACTTAT
>JANYGW010000113.1 GCA_025359245.1 Massilia sp. | reverse complement strand
ACGACAGGCCGACGCCGAGCGCGCGCACTTCGACCGGGAACATTTCTGCCTTGATCAAGCCGCTGATCGACGTATAGAAACTGACGATCGCCAGCGCCAGCACGATCAGGCCGAACGCCGCGTAGGGATTGCTGATGTCTTTCAAGGTATGCATCACCGGCAACACGCAAATTGTTGACAGCGCGCCGAACAGCAGCATCGACGTGCGCCGGCCGATGCGGTCCGACAAAGCGCCGAACAGCGGCTGCATCAGCATGTAGACGAACAGCGCGCCGGTCATCACCGCGCTGGCGGTCTTGGTATCCATGCCGGCCGTATTGACCAGGTACTTTTGCATGTAGGTGGTGAAGGTGTAGAAAATCAGCGAACCGCCGGCCGTGAAACCCAGCACGGTGATGAACGCGCGCTTGTGTTTCAACAAGCCGCGCAAGCTGCCGGCGTCCTTGTCCTTGCGCTCTTCGGCGGTGGTGGTTTCGGTCAGCGATTTGCGCAGGTACAGCGAAACCAGCGCGGCGGCCGCGCCGAACACGAACGGGATGCGCCAGCCCCAGGCGCGCAACTCTTCGACCGTCAGCAATTGCTGCAAGACCACCAGCACCAGCAGCGCCAGCAACTGGCCGCCGATCAAGGTCACATACTGGAACGACGCGAAAAAGCCGCGCTTGCCGGACTCCGACACTTCGCTCATGTAGGTGGCGCTGGTGCCGTATTCGCCGCCGACCGACAAGCCCTGGAACAGGCGCGCGACCAGCAGCAGGAAAGGCGCCGCGGCGCCGATCGTGGCGTAGGTCGGCATGACGGCGATCATCAGCGAGCCGCCGCACATCATCAGCACCGAAATCATCATCGATTGCTTGCGGCCGTATTTGTCGGCGATGCGGCCGAACAGCCAGCCGCCGACCGGACGCATCAAAAAGCCGGCGGCGAAGATGCCGGCCGTTTGCAGCAATTGCGTCGTCGCATTGCCGGACGGGAAAAACGCATGCGAAAAATAGATCGCGCAAAACGAATAAATGTAAAAGTCGAACCATTCGACCAGGTTGCCGGACGACGCGCCGACGATGGCCTTGATGCGCTGCCCGGAGGTGAGGTTGATATAGGGTGTGGTCATAAAAGTCTCTGTTTTATAGTGGTCATTGGTGCAGCTAAATTCAAACGCGCTCGAGCACCAGCGCGATGCCCTGGCCGACGCCGATGCACATGGTGCACAGCGCATACCGCCCGCCGCTGCGCTGCAGCTGGTTGACGGCCGTCATCGCCAGCCGTGCGCCGGACGCGCCCAGCGGATGGCCGAGCGCGATCGCGCCGCCGTTCGGATTGACGCGCGGATCGTTGTCTTGCAAGCCCAGCTGGCGCAATACCGCCAGGCCCTGCGCGGCGAACGCTTCGTTCAATTCGATGACGTCGAAGTCATTCATGCTCAAACCGGTCAGCGCCAATACTTTGCGGGTCGCCTCGACCGGGCCGATGCCCATCACGCGCGGCGCCACGCCGGCGGTGGCCATCGCCACCACCCGCGCTTTCGGCACCAGGCCATGTTTGGCCGCGCTCGCTTCGTCGGCCAGCAGCAGCGCCGCCGCGCCATCGTTCAAGCCGGACGCGTTGCCGGCCGTGACACTGCCATCGGCGCGCACCACCGGTTTCAGTTTGGCCAGCACGTCGAGCGTCGTCGCGCGCGGATGTTCGTCGCGGCTGACAATCACCGGCTCGCCTTTTTTCTGCGGGATCGACACTGGCGCGATTTCACTGTCGAACACGCCCGCCTGCTGCGCGGCCAGCGCCTTGGTCTGGCTGGCGACGGCGAACGCGTCCTGGTCGGCGCGGCTGATGCCATAGTCGACGGCGACGTTTTCCGCCGTTTGCGGCATCGTGTCGACGCCGAATTGCGCCTTCATCGCCGGATTGACGAAGCGCCAGCCCATCGTCGTGTCTTCCATCTTGATGCCGCGCGCAAAAGCGCTGTCGGCCTTGCCGACGACGAATGGCGCGCGGCTCATGCTTTCGACACCGCCGGCGAT
>JANYGW010000034.1 GCA_025359245.1 Massilia sp. | reverse complement strand
TTGTTGGCACCTTCATCAAACGCCCACACTTATCGACTGTTAATTTTTAAAGAGCTAATTCGGTGTTGCTGACTGCGCAGTACGAAGCGTTGTGTTCGTTGCAGCAGAGAGATGAGATTATGCGGCGTTTTGCGTTTTTCGCCAACCTCTTTTTTACTACCGCGTCTCTTTCGAGACGGCCCCAACTGCCTGCCAACTACTTGATTTCGTTAACGTTTTCAGCGGGGAGGCGAACTATAGCAAAGCCCCACCAGCATTGGCAAGGCTTTTGTTTACGTACCCAGCTCCGTCAGTACCGACTCTATATGGAGGCTGATTTGCGCGTCCCGGTTACGCTGATGACATGGCGCCCTGTGCCAGCCCCCTCCTGACTGAACGCGATGTCGACCGGCAGAAAACGGGCAATCACTTCCGCATTGGTAATCGCGTGCTGCGACACCGATGCGGCAGTGAAGCGCCCGCCGCCGGCCAGCGCCATCGGCAGCAACAACTGGTCGGCCAGGTGCTCGCCAACGGCCGCGCCGGACACCATGAAGGCGCGCGCCTCGTCGACGACTTTTTTGGCGACCAATTCTGCCCGCACTGTCTTTTCGCCTATCGCACAAAACACTTCAGTCACGTGCTCGTGTTCAAGAGTGACGAGCAAGGCATTACCCGGGCCTTGCTCGCCCGGCAGTCCCTGCATCAGCAATTGCGGCTCGCCCCATCCCATGCTGGCGCCGACACCTGCCAGTTCGCGTTCGCCGACGCTGCCCGGAATGCCGGCCACGATCGCTTCAGCATAACTGGCGCGGCAGGGGCCCGGCTCCATCAACGCAATCTGCCACATCTGCGCGCACGGCTCCACCGACGCCACAACCACGCCGCCGCCCGCCGGATAGAAACCGGAACGCACCAGCGAAATATCAACCTCGACGCCCATCGCGGCCAGCATGCGGCAATACGCGCGTTGCAGGAATTGGGCCGGCGGCGCCATCGGATTGTGCGTGCCACCGGAAATCCGGATGGTCGACGGCCCGTCCGCATGCGACAAGGCCAGCAACAAGGTCTGCAGCACCAGCGTGCAGCTTCCGGCCGTTCCGATCGCGAACTGATAATCGCCCGCCTTGATCTTTTCAGGTGCGAAGGTCAGCTCGGTGGAGCCAACTTGCGCATGCGTCACCACCGCATCGCTGACCTGCGCGGCGGCCTGCACCGCCATCAGGTGCTGGCGCATCAAGCCCGGCTTGGCGCGATTCGCGCGGATATCTGCAATATGGAACGCCTGCCCAGTAATCATCGACAGGGTCAGGGCGGTACGCAAAATCTGTCCGCCACCTTCTCCGGTGGCGCCATCAAGTTCAATCATCATTTTCTCTTTTTTGTTATTCAACGCGTCATCCTTTGACGCACACTACCTGTTTCAAGGTATGCACCACTTCCACCAGGTCGCGCTGGGCGTGCATGACGGCGTCGATATCCTTGTACGCCATCGGAATTTCATCGATGACGTTCTCGTCCTTGCGGCACTCCACGCCCTCGGTCGCCTTGACCTGGTCGGCCAGGGTGAAACGACGCTTCGCCTCGGTACGGCTCATGGTACGGCCGGCGCCGTGGCTGCAGCTATGGAAGCTGTCCTCGTTGCCTTTTCCGCGCACGATGAAGCTCTTCGCTCCCATCGAACCCGGAATGATTCCCAGCTCGCCGGCACGCGCCGACACCGCGCCTTTACGCGTGACCAGCACATCCTTGCCGAAGTGATGCTCCTTCTGCACGTAGTTGTGGTGACAGTTCACCGCTTCCACATGCGTCTCGAACGGCTTGGTAATGACGGTACGCACGGCCGCGATCAGGTTCTGCATCATCACCTCGCGATTCATGCGCGCGAATTTCTGCGCCCAGCTCACCGCTTCCACGTAGTCGTCGTAATGCTCGGTACCTTCGGCCAAATAGGCCAGGTCCTGGTCCGGCAAGTTAATGAAATGGCGGCGCATATCCTGCTTTGCCAGTTCAATAAAATAGGTACCGATCGCATTTCCCACGCCGCGCGAACCCGAGTGCAGCATGAACCACACAAAGCCGACTTCATCGAGGCACACCTCGATGAAGTGGTTGCCGCTACCGAGCGTTCCAAGGTGACGGTAGTTGTTCGAATTTTTCAGCTTTGGCGTTTTGAGGCAAATCGCGTCGAATTCGTCCTTCAACAGCGCCCATGCGGCATCGACCGGGGCCGGCGGCGTGTTCCACGCCCCCTCATCGCGGCCGCGGAAGCCGCGCGTCTTCGGCGACATCCCGTGCGGAATGGCGCGTTCGATCGCGCTACGCAGTTTGGCCAGGCTGTCCGGCAGGTCGGCAGCGCACAGCGTGGTCTTGGCCGCCATCATGCCGCAACCGATATCCACGCCAACGGCGGCCGGAATCACCGCGCCCAGCGTCGGCACCACGCTACCGATGGTCGAGCCCTTGCCGAGGTGGACGTCCGGCATGACGGCAATGTGCTTGTAGATGAAGGGCATCTTGGCGGTGTTCGCCAACTGCTTTTTCGCCACTTCTTCGACCGGCACGCCCTGGGTCCACATCTTCACATGGCGTCCGCCTTCAACATTCATAACATCGTAATTTTCGTTTTTCATTTTTTTCTCAATAAGGTGATGACAAGGATCGGTGAAACGTTTTCGGAGCTTCCGGCTTGCGCCAGCCTGGGATTGAACCAGGGCCTCCGGACGAATCCGGCGCTCTACCATGTAATTCCACCTGCATTCATCGAAAAAGGGTGAGCCCCGGCAGGACAAGGTTTTGGTGTGATTTAATTTTTGCGATGTAATCACACCGGCATTCCCGCCATGGCTCATAACTGATACTGCTAACTGACTGCCTCGATCTCGCCGACCCAGTGCGCGGCGCCCAGCTGTCCGGCTGCGAAAGCGGCAATGATCTTGAAAACCTCGTCGGAAAAGCCGCCGATATTCAATACATCGCCGCGCTCGCAGGCCTGGCTGGTGCCATTCGGCGTGCAGTCGATACACACCAGCCGCGCCGCCGGATTGCGTACCTTGAACGCGGCCCAGGCCTCCATCGTGGCAGATGCCCCAGCCTTGGCGTCGACCCACGACTCATTGTCCGAGACGAAGATCACCAGGTCGGCCTTTACTGCCTTCTGGTTCATCAACACCAGCGGCGAACTGCAATTGGTGCCGCCGCCGCCGATCGCCGCCAGCTTTTGCGCATTCGTCATGACCGTATCACGCGCATTGAGCGGGCAATCCACAACCATCCGCTCGAACGGCATGACCAAGGCGTCCGGATTCTTGCGCAGCATGGCCGCGGCGACCAGCGCCGCCACATCGATGCAGCGCATGGCCGATGTCGCAGTGCCACGATAACCCGATACCGGCGACTGCATCGATCCCGACACATCCGGACAAACCACCACCCGACCCGCGATTTCGGGAACATTGACCAGCGCGATCTCCAGCGCATCCTGCAAGGCATTGCGAATCGCCAGCGGCACGTCTTCCGACGCTGCCTTGTAAGCCGCCATCAACTGGTACGGAAACACGCCAGCCTTGGCAATCGCGTCGGCATCGCGCAGCTTGTCCGCAATCAGTTCGGTCATGCCGGGCAGCGCGTACACGCCGTGGCGGGCGAACGTATTCAAGTTCATCCGCACCATCTGCCAGCCGCCGTTCGCGGCAATGCGGGCCCATTCCTCGGCACCCAGCTCCAGCGCGGTCAGCATCTGGAACGGCACATCCGGCACTGGCTGCATGCGATCACGCTTGTAGGCTTCGAACGCCTTCAGTTGCGGCGGCAGGGCTTCGGCATCGAAGGGCTTGCCGATCAGCCAGGCGAAGAACGCAGCGCGCCATGCGTCGGCCGGCTTCGGGTGCACCATCTTGACCACATCGGCCAGCGAGGGCACATTGCCCACCGCAGCGGACAGCAATTGCGCCTCCGTCGCATGGTTCAGCCAATGCTGGACCAGCTTCTTCGGACGGCTGCCCAGCGACTTGCGACCCACCGCGCCGGAGCGCACGATCTGCACGAAATTGCGCAGCATCTTGCCGTTCTTGATAACGCGCTTGAACACCGGCGCCAGTTCGTCCGCGCCCTTGGCGACCAGCACGGCGGTCAGCAGCGCCGGCATGTCCTTCATGTAGCCCCGTTCGCGGCAGTACACGGCGGCCTTGGCGATGAACGCCGTGTCGACCTGCTCGCACAGGGCCAGCACGGTCTCCAGCTGCGCTTCGGCGTTGGCGTAATAGGTGGCGTGCAGGCAACCGGTCGCAGCGTACTGTGCCAGCTGGTGGCGCGCTGACATCGCATAGGCCGGCGCCTGTTCCGCATTGACAGTGTCGGCGGCGGGCAGGAACTTGCCCTTGAATGCCTGGAACAACTGAAGGTTTGCCATGTTGATGCTCTCATTTTATTTTGTTTGCATCCATCCTCTTGCAAGGGCTGTGCCAGCTGCAGCGAGTAGCGCTAAGTAGTTGATATGAAAGAATATTTCAAAAATAGGCAATAAATGAAAGAAAATAATAATAGGATATAATTATCCAAATAGATAAATATTTATCCAAAATGAAAAATAAGCGCATCGTCGTCATCGGTTTTATCGGCACCCAGCTCGACAGCGGAAAAGGCAGCGGACGCTGGGAAAAGTGGCGCCCGACCGTGGCGCTGGCCCAGCACGAGGACCTGATCGTCGACCGCTTCGACCTGCTCTACAGCGGCAACTTCGACACGCTGGTGCGCCAGGTCGGCAACGACATCGCCACCGTGTCGCCGGAAACGCGCGTGGTGCCGCACGCGCTCGACATCGCTGACGCCTGGGACTTCGAAGACGTCTACGGCACCCTGTTCGATTTCGCCAAGACCTATCCGTTCGACCCGGACCACGAGGACTACTGGATCCACATCACGACTGGCACCCACGTGGTCCAGATCTGCATGTTCCTGATGACCGAGGCGCGCTTCTTCCCGGGCCGCCTGGTGCAGACTTCGCCGCCGCGGCGCCAGGGCGCCAGCCAGCCCGGCAGCTACGCGCTGATCGACCTGGACCTGTCGCGCTACGACCAGATCGCCCAGCGTTTTTCGCGCGAGCAGGCCGACGGCGTAGCCTTCCTCAAGTCCGGTATCGCCACCCGCAACGAGCGCTTCAATGCGATGATTGACGAAATCGAGCGGGTGGCGATCAAGTCGAAGGCGCCGATGCTGCTGATGGGGCCAACCGGGGCCGGCAAGTCCTTCCTGGCGCGCCGCGTCTACGAACTGAAAAAGGCGCGCCACCAGATCGATGGCAAATTCGTCGAGATCAACTGCGCCACCTTGCACGGCGACGGCGCCGCGTCGACCCTGTTCGGCCACATCAAGGGCTCGTTCACCGGCGCCAGCGCCGACCGCCCCGGCCTGCTGCGCAGCGCCCACAAGGGCCTGCTGTTCCTCGACGAGATCGGCGAACTTGGCCTCGACGAACAGGCGATGCTGCTCAAGGCGGTCGAAGAGAAGCGCTTCCTGCCAGTCGGCAGCGACAACGAAGTGCAGAGCGACTTCCAGCTGGTGGCCGGCACCAACCGCGACCTGTCCGAAGAAGTGATGGCGGGGCGCTTTCGCGAAGACCTGTACGCCCGCATCAACCTGTGGACCTACGCGCTGCCCGGCCTTGTCGAGCGCCCCGAAGACATCGAGCCCAACCTCGCCTTCCTGCTGGCCCAGTTCAGCCAGGAGAACGGCCAGATGGTGCGCTTTAACAAAGAGGCGCGCGAACGCTACATGCGTTTCGCGATGTCGCCCGACGCCGCCTGGACCGGCAACTTCCGCGACCTGTCGGCGTCGGTCACGCGCATGGCGACGCTGGCCGACGCCGGCGGCATCGACGAGGCCATCGTCGGCAGCGAGACGGGGCGCCTGCAGCAGCTGTGGCGCCACCACAAGCGGGCGCCCGCCTTGGATGACATCGACCTGGCCGCCGTCCTCGGCGACCAGGCCGCCGCGCAGCTGGACATGTTCGACGCGATGCAGCTGGCGGCGGTGCTCAGCGTGTGCCGCCAGTCCAAATCGCTGTCCGACGCCGGCCGCAAGCTGTATGACGTCTCGCGCGCCGCCAAGGCGAAGCCGAACGACGCCGACCGCTTGAAAAAATTTCTCGCGCGCTTCGGCCTCGACTGGAACCAGCTGGCCTGATCATCAGCGCAGGCTCACCGTCTGGCGCTTCCACGACGGATCCTGCCAGCGGTAGAACAGGCTGAGCGAATCGGGCTTGTCGGCCCATTTTTCGACTGCCAGCGTGTCCAGGCCGAGCACTTCGAAACTGCGCTTGAAGCGGCCCTCGACGCGCGCCTCGCGCACCACCAGCATCTTGGCCGCACCCGGCGCCCAGCCGGCAAATTCGGCATACCCGACATCAGGCTCGATCGCCGCCGGCGGCAGCACGTCGACAATCCAGCCGGCCGCGCCCTGGTGGTACACCCACAGCTCGCGCCAGGCCGCCATCGGCTGCACCGCCAGCGTCAGCGCACTGCCCTTCGGGTTGGCGCGCGCAGATGCCGGCCACACGATGCCGTAGGTGCAGCGCGAGGCCAGCGCCGCGCCCGTTTGCGCGTACAGCGACACGCAGGTCTCGCCCGGCTGGCCCGGCTTGGTCAGCACATGCAGGCCCACGCCGGGCGCGCCGGCCGGTTCCACCGCCCAGCGCACGCTGCCGGCCCGCACGCCCGCGTCGGCATAGGCGCTCATGTCTTCTTCGGCCAGGTCGGTCTTGCTGACGCTGCCCAATTCGGACAGCGCGCGGTTGGCCGCCTCCTGCGCCGGCTCGTTGCGGCGCGCATGCGCGAACGCCAGCGTAGACCACACCGCTGCGCGCCGCATGTGCACGCGATTCTTGATATGCACCGGCAGGTCGCGCAACTCGACTTTGTCGAGCACCTCGGCGCGCCACTGGTCGACGGCGTAGCGCTCGGCCAGACGCTGGTCGGGGTCGAGGCACTCCTGGCGCGTCAGGCCCAGCGCCGCCTTGGCCTGCTGCCTCGGATCGGGATGCATGGCCAGCACCCGGCGAAATGCCTCGCCGTCGTAGCACAGCTGGATGCGCCCATCGTGCTCGTAGCCGCGCAGCGCCACGCCAGCCGCTCGGCCATGCCGCCCAGCGCGTCGAACGGCTCGGCATTGATCGCCTCGGCCGGCGCCGCCTTCAGGAATGCGGCGGCGTAGGCAATGCCGAGCGCCTCCGCGCCCGGCGTGTCTTTCAAAAAGCGCAGCACCGACAGCAGCTCGCCCGCGTCGGCCGGCTTGAGCGAGATCTGGCGCACCTGCGTCGCGCGGATGTAGCCTGCGCGCTCGCGCCGGTGGTCGTATACCTGCAGGAAGTCGCCCTTTTCGCCGCGGATCTCCAGGCTGTCGCCCTGCCACAGCAAGGCCTGCTGCTGGGCCGAATCCCTGGGCGCGGCCCGCAACTGGGCGCTGTCCTGGGTCACGATCGCCATTGCGGCAAGGGTCGCCGCTACCAATGTGACGGCCATGATTATTGTTCCTCGGCCGGGGTTTCAGCGACGGCAGCCACCGGCTCGCTGGCCTTGACCGTTTTCCCGGTGCCGAGCAGCGCCGCGCCAATGAAGCCGCCGTCGGTCGGCGCCGGGGCGATGATCACCGAAACCTTGTCGGACAGTTTGTCGGCCATGGTTTTCTGGATCAGCAGCGGATGGCGCGACAGCAGTTTGCCTTCGCGCTCCATCTGCGCGCTGGCCACCTTGCCGATCAGGTCCTGGCGATAAGCTTCGGCATCGGCCAGCTTGCGGCGCGAATCGGCTTCGCCGGCCGCCTCGATCACGCGCGCCTGGGCAGTACCTTCGGAGACCTTGATGCGCGATACCTTGTCTGCCTCGGCTTCCAGCTGGCGCTGGGCGATCTGCTTTTCCTTGAACGGGATCACGTGCTTCATGGCCTGCTCCTGCGAACGGGCGGCGATGATCTGCTCGTTGCCGGCCGCCTCGGCCGCTTTCTCGCGGCGGATCTTTTCAGCGTCTGCTTCGAGTTCGCTTTGCTTGACCATTTTTTCCTTCAGTTCCAGCGTGTAGCGCATCTTCTCGGTTGCCAGCTCCTCGGCCAGCAGGCGCTCCATGCCCGCCTTGTACTCGGCCGGCAGGCTGATCTTTCCGATCGAGACGCCGCGCAGCATGATGCCGTCGCGGGCCAGCTTGGGCTTGAGTTCAGCCTCGATGAGCTGCTGAATTTCGGCCCGCTTGGACGAGAAGATTTCGCGCACCGTGTAGCGGGTGAAGACCTTGTAGATCACGCCCTGCACGGCCGGCTCGACAATGGCACCGTTGATATCGGACGGCAGCGTTTTCGCAATCGCGCCCAGCTGCGCCGGGTCGAGCGCGTAGCGCACCGACAGGTCCACGCCCAGCGCCAGTCCTTCCATCGACTGGAACGGCGCGTCCCCGTTCGCGGTGGGCCGGTAGACCTGGTCGAACAGCGTCAGTTCGCGCAGGTTGTGCACGCCGGGCAGCACCCACAGCGCGCCTTCGCGCACCGCAGTCACCGAACCGGTCAGCTGGTTGACGCGCACCCCGACGTGGCCCGGCGCCACCGTGTGCACCGGCGGATGGGTGAACAGCAGGTAGCCGGCGCCGCCGATCAGACCCAGCAACAAGCCCAGGCGGCCCAGCTTCAATGGCGCTTCCGCGCCGCCGCAAGGCCGACCTCAGCTTCCCGGCACCGACCGCCAGGGAGGAACGCACTGCTTGCACCATCGTTTTGATCCGCTGCGACATCTGATTCACCTTGTGTGTTGTTGGGAGGGGCGGAGCCGCTTGGGCCATCCGGTAATGCATGGTGCGGCCAGCGGGCCGGAAGACTCAATGGGCGAGCCGGGGCACTATCCTCCCCCGCGTGTAGGAATGCTCACGCCATCACATCCTGTCGAAAAACTTTACAGTTACCCAACAAAAAATCTTGCCGCAAATGCCAAGCCATTGAATTCAAAGGAATGTAAATACATGGCACGCTTCCTGCTCAATACGCCTCCTTATACGGACTCGCCCATCCCGGGATGAGATTAGAAAAATGAGAGAGACACAAAAATGCTGGTACGCAACATGTCGTTGAATAAATTGGTGGGCGCAGCTGCAGTCGCCACCTTCCTGCTGGGCGCATCGTTCGGTGCACTGGCATCGATCATCCCGAACGCGAAACTCCATCCACTGATCAGTTCCGGCGCCTTGCCTGACAGCCCGGCAGCGCGGGTCGATGCCAATACGTCGGACTCGCCGTTTTCGGGCGTGGTCAGCATCAATATCAACATCGGCGCCGACTCTTATATCTGCTCCGGCGCGCTGGTAGGCACGCGCTCGGTCGTGTCGGCCGGCCACTGCGTCGATAGCGACGGCAATGGTCACATCGTCGACCTGAACGACCCAAACAACAGCGTGTTCGTGGCCTTCAACAGCAACGGCGACTATAACGCCGTGATCCGCGCCAGCAAGGTGTCGATGAACGCCGACTACGCAGGCTTCGGCAACTGCCCGGCCGGCGTGAGCGGACAGTGCGTGAACGACGACGTGTCCGTCATCACCCTGAGCAAGGATGCGCCAGCGAGCGCCAAGATCTACAAGATCGCCAACAACCCGGTGACCGCCGGCACCCACATCACCATGGCTGGCTACGGCACCTCGGGCGATGGCGTCAACGGCTTCTATATCGATCCTGAATTCAACGTCAAACGCAGCGGCGAAAACTATATCGACTTGTTCGATGGCGACGACGAGCATGTCCACGGCCTCAATGAAGTCTATTACGCCGACTTCGACGGCGGCGGCGTGGACACGTTCTGCGACTTTTTCGGCGCGTGCTCGCCAACGCTGGCGAACGACCGCGAAGCCGGCATCGGCCCTGGCGACTCCGGCGGCCCGTCGTTCATCATGCAGTACGGCGAGATGATGCTCGTTGCGAACAACACTTTCGGCGGCGCCTTCTGGGATGACGGCGACGGCAAATTCGGCAGCTACTTCGGCGGCATGATCCTCAGCACCTACGCCGACTACCTGAACAGCGCCACCGACGGCCAGGCGGCCTTCGTGCCAGAGCCAGGCAGCTTCGCGCTGTTCGGCATGGGCGCACTGATGCTGCTGGGCGCACGCCGCCGTTCGCGCAAGTAAGCCGCGCGTTCTCCACGAAAACGGCCAGCGGGCCGTTTTTTTTGGCCTGCCGCGTGAAGAAACGCTCACAGCGCCGGTATGACTTTTGACCGGAAAACATGGATACTCTGGGCATCCGCACCCACAGGAGTACAACATGCCACGAGTGGCCGTCATCGAGGACGACCTGCCCACCAGCAACCAGCTGAAGGCATGGATCGAGTCCGCCCGGCCCGGTATCACGGTCGACCAATGGTTCAACCGCGACGACGCCGAAAGCGCCATCGCACGCCAGCGCTACGACCTGGTCGTGCTCGACATCGAACTGGGGCGCGAGCGGCATGCGGGCGTGGCCATCATCAACGCCATCAACAAGAAAGACGCGACGCCGGTGCTGGTGGTGTCGGCCATGCCGGCCACGATCTACCGCAGCATCATGAAGGCGCTCGACGCCTGGGACTACCTGCAAAAGGCGACCTTCGAGGAAGCCGATTTCATCGACACCTTCCTCGAGATCCTGCGCGCCGTGAAGGAGCGCAGCGCCGCCGCCGGCGACAAGCAGGCACCCAGCGGCGCCGAGCTCGAGATCGATCCGCTGCGCCAGCGCAATCCGATCTGGCGCGGCCAGCGCATCAACCTGCCGCTGACGGCGCAGCGGATCCTGGCGGCGCTGTTCGCGCGGCGCGGCGAGGTGGTCTCGTACGACGAGCTGTTCGAGGTCGTCAAGAGCGGGCGTAACCGCGACAACATCCGCAAGCATGTCAGCACCATCCGCGACGCCTTCCGCGAGATCGACCCGGCCTTCGAGAGCATCGAGAACGTGCCCATGCGCGGCTTTCGCTGGGTCGCGCGCTGAGCATGGGCGTGCGCTTCCTGCGGATCGTCCCGTACCGCCTGCGCATCCTGCTGCGCGCCGCCTTCCTGCTGCTGGCGCTGGCCACGCTGGGGTTGGCCGTGTCGGTGCTGCAGCAGGAAAAGCAGCTCAGCTATAACAACTACCAGGCCAGCTTCCAGAAGACCGCGCAGCACTTGTCGGCCACCTTGCGCCATCCGGCCGGCCAGCTGGCGCTGCTCAATCCGCCGCATGGCGCGCCGCCCGCGGCGGGACTGCATCCGGTGCTGCTGCCATTCGCCTCGCTCGATTTCGACGACCAGAACAAGGTGCAGCAGGCGGTCGCGCTGTCCGGCTGCCTGGTCCAGTACGGGACCAGCGGCAACCTGTGCGCGGGCGTGGGCAACGATGTCTGGGCCGGCGGTTTCATCTACGTGGCGGGCAGCTTCGACAGCGCCCGTCTGGTGCCGCACCCGCATGGCGTCGAGGCGCTCGACCAGGCGCACCGGGTGCTGGTGTCGGTCGCCTTGCGCGGCCAGCGCTACGACTGGATCGCGCCGTTCGAGGAAACCACCGAGGCCGGCGCGGCCCGCGGCGGCACCGGCATGCACGGGCGCCTGACCGGCTTCAAGGCCGGCGCCAGCGGCTTCCGCAAGATGAACCCGGTCCGGGATTTCCGCGGCTGGATCTGGCAGGGTGCGCAGTGCAATGACGGCGGCAATGCCGACGATTGCCTGCACAGCGCCTTCTTTTCGCTGCGCCTGCCGGTCGGCGTGCTGCGCGACGCCCTGTTCGACGGCACCCGCCCCGTGTGGCCGCCGGCCGACCTGGCCCAGATCACGGTGCGCATCAGCGTGCTGGCGCCGGGCGCCGGCCCGGCCCTGCTCGACAGCGACAGCGACCAGACCGTGCGTCCGTTCGCGCTGACCGACCTGCAGGCCTCGCTGCTGCCCGGCGAAACGCTGCGCATCAAAAAACTCGGCGGCCCGGCCGGGATCCCGCTGGCCGAACTGACCGGTGCGGCGCCGCAGGAAGAACCGTCATGGCGCTTGCTGACCAGCCTGATCCGGCGCCTGCCGGTCGATGCCTACGACGTTCCGCTGGCCGCCACCGAGACGCTGGCGCTGCCTTCGGGCCGCTACGAAATGACGCTGAACGGCGACGCGCGCAGCGTCAGCAAGAGCTTGTCCGTGGTGGCCAGCCGGCTGTCGTGGTTCGTCGGCGCCATGCTGCTCGCCTTGCTGCTGGCGTGGCTGGTGATCGAGATCGGCGTCATCCGCCGCATCCGCGTGCTGATCCGGCGCGCCGATTCGGTGGCCAAGACCGTCAAGGGCAGCGGCGCGGCCGACGAATTCGATGTCTCCGATTTGCGCGGCGAGGATGAACTGGGCGTGCTGGCCAGCTGCCTGCACGACTTGCTGCGCCGCGTGCGCGAGGATGTCGAGCGCGAAAGCATCCGCGCCGAACAGGAGCGCGACATGTGGCACGCGGTCGGGCACGAGATCATGTCGCCGCTGCAGTCGCTGATGGCGCTGCATGCCGACGGCGACGGCCAGAGCATGCGCTACCTGGCCCGCATGCAGCAGGCGATCCGGGTGCTGTATGGCAGCGCCTCGCCGAGCGAAGCGTTCCAGGCCAGCGTGGTCCAGGTCGGCGAACTGGACCTGGCAGCCTTCCTCGAACACATCGCGGCCAATGCGCCATGCGCCGGCATCGACGACGTGCGCCTGGTCGGCGGAGGCCGCGCGATCCTGGCGCGCGCCGATGAATACTGCCTCGAGGATGCCGTCACCCACGTGCTGCGCAATGCCGCCCGCTACCGCACGCCGGGCAGCCCGATCACGCTCACGCTCGACGCCAGCGAGACCGGCGCGAGCATCACCATTTTCAACCGCGGACCGACCATTGCCGCCGAACTGATCGGGCGGGTGTTCGAATACGGCGTGTCCGACCAGCCCGATTCCGGCGCGGCGGGCAACCGCGGCCAGGGTTTGTTTGTGGCCAAGATCTACATGGCCAAGATGGGCGGCACCATCAGCGTGCTCAATCATACGGACGGGGTCAGCTTTACGCTCAGCTTGCAGCGCATGCAGGCCTGAGGCCGTCGGCAGCGTTTGCCAATGCGGTATACCATGGTGCATCCATTGAGTTACCGCACGAGGCCATGCTAAGCAATCCTGCCGTCAAAACGTATTTGCCCTGGGTGGTCGCCGTGGCGCTGTTCATGGAGCAGCTCGACGCGACCATCGTCAATACGGCCATTCCGAGCATCGCGGCCAGCTTGCATGTAACGCCGCTGAGTCTCAAGTCGGTTGTCAGCAGCTACATCCTCAGCCTGGCGGTGGGCATTCCGGTCAGCGGCTGGATGGCCGACCGCTTTGGCACACGGCGCGTGTTCGGCGTCGCCATCACCGTGTTTACGCTGGCCTCGGTGCTGTGCGGACTGGCCATCAATACGCCGATGCTGATCGCCGCGCGTTTGCTGCAGGGCATGGGCGGCGCGATGATGATGCCGGTCGGCCGGCTGACCATCATCCGCACTTTCCCCAAGGCCGAACTGCTGGGGGCGATGAATTTCGTGATCATTCCGGCACTGATCGGTCCCTTGCTCGGCCCGACCGTGGGCGGCCTGATCGTGCACCTGGTGTCGTGGCGGGTGATCTTTTTTATCAACGTGCCGGTCGGGCTGGTCGCGCTGTGGCTGACCCACCGCTACATGCCCGATTACCACGCCGGTGAACGGCGCGCTCTGGATATTCCCGGCCTGCTGCTGTTCAGTTCGGGCACCGCGATCCTGTCGTGGCTATTGGAAATTTTTGGCGAACACAGCGTGTCGATTCCGGTCGAAACCATGCTGCTCGCGCTGTCGCTCGTGCTGCTCGGCGCCTACGTCGCCCACTCGCGCGGCAAGCAATTTCCCTTGCTGCGGCTGACGCTGTTTCGCGTGCGCACCTTCCGCATTTCCGTGCTGGGCGGCTTTCTGACCCGGCTCGGCATCGGCGGCCTGCCCTTCCTGCTGCCCTTGCTGTACCAGGTCGGCCTGGGCTTGCCGGCATGGAAATCGGGCTTGCTGATGATGCCGTCCGCGCTGGCCGCGATGGGCATGAAACTGGTGTCGCAGCGGCTGCTCCAGCGCTTCGGCTACCGGCAGATCCTGACCGTCAACACGGTGTGCTCAGGCGCAACGATCGGCCTGTATGCGCTGGTCGGGCCGGAGACGCCACTGGGCTTGATCGTGCTGTTCAGTTTGATGCAGGGCTTCTTTAACTCGATGCAGTTTTCGAGCATGAATTCGCTGGCTTATGCCGACGTGCATGACACCGATTCCAGCATGGCCAGCACGATTTCCAGCTCGTTCCAGCAGTTGTCGATGAGTTTCGGCCTGGCAGTCGGCTCGCTGGTGGCAGGCTGGTACCTGGGCCCGGTGGCGCAGACCAATCAGCCGATGGTCACGCAAGCCTTGCACCATGCCTTCCTCACGCTGTCGCTGATCACCATCATTTCCTCGCTGACGTTTTGGCGTTTGCGGCGCGAGGATGGCGAGAGCATCAGTCGCGGCATCGCGCAAGACCAGGCGGCGCCGGCCGTCAACCAGACTTGACCGCCTTAGTCGCGGAACCAGTAGAGGGCGCCGCATAACACGGCGCCGACCAGGTACATCAGCCAGGTGCTGGACACGAAGTAGGGAAACACCATCAAGGCGATGCCGATCAGCATGGTGCTGATCTGCGTCATTTTTTTCCCATAACGGAACGCCGCGATCCCGAACACGCCATACATGAACGCGCCGAACAGATAGGCTGCGGAAGGAAACACAAATCCCGAATTTTTGACCGCGTCGAGTGGATCCAAGCAGGCGCCTCCTTCGTGGTGTACCGGATGATGAGAGTCAAGACTGCCTTGATTATCGCATTGCGTACCAGTTTCGGACAGTAAGTGTTTCCCGGCAGCGCGCCAAGGCCTGCCAACGGATGTCAGAATGCCTTGATGATCGCGTCCAAGTTCACCTTGAGCGAACTGTCATGCGGCGTGATGGCAGGCACATCACGGGCGACGCCGAGTAACTGGTACACCGCCATCTGCGCCGCACGCACCGAGTACTCCACGGTAAACACGACATCGTCTGCGATTTCCACAAACTGGCTCACGAAGGCCAGGTTGCGGGAATTGTGCGGAACTGGCAACGGGCGGTCGGTGTGCGCGCGCGGCATGAACATGCTGGTGATGTACGGCATGCGGCACGGAATGCAATTGGCGTTGGCAAACACGGCGCGGTCGAAATTCAGGTGGCCGCACAGCTCTTCCAGGATGTCGGCGCCGCTGCATTCGGCCATCGGCTTGGCGACGAAATTACCAATACGATCAGGATGCAGCGCATAGCCCCAGAACACTTGCGTGCCACCCGGCTGGCCGATGAAATGCGGCTGGTGCGCCAGCACGACCGACATGAACCAGTTCGAATCCTTGAACGTCACCAACCCGCCGGTGCCGGCGCGGTTGCCGCTGAATTTTTCCATCTGGTCGAAGAAGGCCGGATCTTTCAGCGTGACCGTGTACGACGCCCAGTACGATTCGGGAATGCTGCTGTTGAACGCGGCGGGGTTGCCGAATTCGGGACGCCCCAGTGCGAGTTTTTCCCACAGGTCCCAGCCGCCGCTGTCTTTCTTGTCCAAGTGCGCGGGCGGGCTGCTCATCGAGCCGTAGCTGGAGGCATCGGTCATCGAACCATTCTGGAAAAACACCAGGTCGCCGTCAGCCACCGTCACCGTTTCGGTCTGGCCAGCGCGCCGGCATTCAATTGCCGTGACCACCCATTTGCCGTCGGTGTCGGCGTGCATGGCCAGGTCGGTGACCGCGCAATCCATGACGAACACGACGCCCTGCGCTTTCAGCCAGGTCAGCAAGGGGCGAACCAGTGAATCGAACTGGTTGTACACGGTCCGTTTGACGCCAGCGAGCGTTTCGATGCGCGAAAACTCCTTCATGAAGCGGTGCAGGTAGCGCTTGAACTCGACCGCGCTGTGCCACGGCTGGAAGGCAAATGTCGTGGCCCACATGAACCAGAATTTGGTTTCGAAAAATTCGGGCGACAGGCAGTCGGTGATGCTGCTCGTCCCCAGCGACTCCTCGCTCGCTTCGCTCAGTTTGACCAGCTCGATACGGTCGCTCATGCTAAAGCCCATCGACGACACGTCGACCTTGAAACGGTTGCGATCCACCAGGCGCGCTTGCGAATTGGGAATGTTCTGTTCGTTGAAGGCGACCGTTTCGTCATACACGGACTGGCCCGGGTGTTCGAGCGAAGGAATCGACTTGAACAAATCCCAGGTGCATTCGTAATTGTCGGTGGTGAGCATGCGGCCGCCGCGCAAGGTATAGCCGTCGCTGGCATTGCCGCCGCCGTCGAGACTGCCGCCCGGCAGGGGCATCGCTTCAAAAATGGTGATGTTGCGGCCGGCAATGCCGGCATCGCGAATCATGAATGCCGCTGCGGAAAGGGAGCCGATGCCCCCGCCAACCAGATATGCCTTCGTGTCTTTGCTCATAGGACTCCAATAGTTGAATTGCACCGCACCTCGCCATGGATGCATGCTGCAGTGCGTCAACTATAGGCGATGATTGCTGGCGAACTGCGGCGCACGCTAGAGGAATTGCACTAACTACAAGCTTGCCGCGATGACCTTTTGCGCCGATTTAGCCGGGCCAGTACGGGAAATCGGCAGAATGATGCCGCAACGTTTGCATCAACATGTAAATACATATATGTTTGGAAAGCTTTTTGTTTTGTTAGGTAACTTCCCAAATCGAATACAGGAGAGACGCCCAATGCTACACGCAGCGAAATTCCGCCTTACCCTCGCAGCCGCCGTGCTCGGGGGAGCGAGCCTGATGATGGCTTCTCCATTTGTCGCGGCGCAGACGCCAAACGGCTTGCTCGAAGCACCGAACAAGCGCAGCGCCGCCGAGGCGCTGATCACGGCCCAACGCGACTTCGCGCAGTTCGCCGCGCACCAGCTCCAGCGCAAGGACGGCGCGCCGGCCGACTTTCCGCTCGACGTCAACGACCTTCATGACCTGAAGAGCGCGAGCATCAGCTACGGTTTTCCGGTCTACACCATCGATCCGCCGGATATGCTCGCCGGCCGCGGCAGCATGCGCGCCATGGCCAAGCCCGTCAATGAATGGCGTTTCGTGATCATGCTTGGCCAGCGTGCAATCGGCCTGGCGACCGTCGAGAAAATCAACGGCCACTTCGAGACGGTCGCCTACGGTGCGGCAGTACTAGCGAAGGACCTCGATGCGGCGGCCAGTTATTACGGCAACGCCGACAAGTCGAACTTGCGCTTCCTGCGGATTTACCAGGCGCGTTCGGATTTGCTGGAAGTTGCCGGCCAGGATGGCGTCGCGCGTTTCGCGCCGCTGCATTCGGCACGCGAATCGCTGATGCTGCAGCAGCGCGCAAATAAGGAGGGAAAACCAGGCGCCGACTTGCTGGAGGAATCTGATCTGCTCCAGCCATTGCGGTCGGCAGTGAAGCAAAACATGGCCGCGTCGCGCTAAGCATCCACATTTTGAAGGAGATGACATGAACAAAGCTTTTAGAAATGCGCTCATTGGCGCCGCGATGATGCTCGCAATTCCTGCTGCAATGGCGCAGTGGAAAACACTGAACGTCCCCTTGCTAGCGCAGGAACATAGCCAGTGGTGCTGGGCCGCGTCGAGCAAGGCGGTGCTGAACTACTATGCGAGAACCCCGAGCCAGTGCCAGATCGTCAATTGGGCGTATGGCCTGAACTACGCGTGCGGAAACACGACCTTCAACTGGAACAGCAACGCCAACCAGCCGAACAGCATGTATGGCAGCAGCGGCAGCGTGCAAAACATCCTGAATGCGTGGGGCGTATCGAACGGCGCGTATAACAGCGCATCCTCATGGGCCAGTGTGGTCTACGACATCAATGCCAATCGTCCCTTCGTGATCCGGTACGGCTGGACCAATGGCGGCGGACATATTTTGGTGGGAAGCGGCTATGAAACGTACAACGGAGTCAACTACGTCTATATCATGAATCCATGGCCGGGCGAAGGCCAGACCTGGCGCACCTATAATTCCGCAGTGGCGGCATCCGATCACCGATGGACGCATACCCAGCGTATGAATATCAGCAAGCCGAGTTAACAAATTTACGGACGAAAAAAAACCCCACATTTCTGCGGGGTTTTTCTCTTATAACTAGCCTGACGATAACCTACTTTCACACTGGTTGCAGCACTATCATCGGCGTAAAATCGTTTCACGGTCCTGTTCGGGATGGGAAGGGGTGGTACCG
>JANYGW010000021.1 GCA_025359245.1 Massilia sp. | reverse complement strand
TGGATGCTGGCGCCCCTGCTGCTGCTGTGGCCCATGAGTATCGCGATCACCTACCTGGTGGCCAAGTCGATCGCCAACCAGCCGTTCGACCATGCGCTCGAAGAAAGCGATCCGCACCTGGCTGCCGTGCACCACGTCGCTGCGAAAGTACACGCGCCCGGTGCGGTAGCGGTCCGCATCGAGCGGCTGCGGCAGGTCGCGGTCGCCGTCGACCAGCTCCCTGGCCGGGCCGGCGATCTGGAAGTAGACGCTGTCGACGTCGTCGGCGCGCAGGATGTCGCGCGCGCTGCCGGGCAGGCGCGAGAAGACCTTGCCGTCGACCTCGCGCACCTGCTGCGCCAGCACCGTCACGCTGTCTTCGAGCGCATGGTCGAACGGCTGGTTGGCGATCGACTTGGCCACCAGGTAGGTGATCGCGATACTCATGGGCCACAGCAGCAGCAGGGGCGCCAGCATCCAGTCGAGGATCTCGCCGAACAGCGAGTGCTGGATATTTTCTTCGGCGTCGACGCCGGGCGGCACATACAGCACGGGCTCGGACGCCGGGCGGGCCGGTTCAACCAGGCCGGCGTCGCGTTCGTTCACTAGCTTTGCTCGCCCGTGTCGGCGCCCGTGGCGGGTGCGTATTTTTCAAGGCAGTAGCCCAGGCCGCGCACGGTGGCGATGCGCACGCCGCCGACTTCGAGCTTCTTGCGCAGGCGGTGCACATACACCTCGATCGCGTTGTTCGACACTTCCTCGCCCCACTCGCACAAGTGGTCGACCAGCTGTTCCTTCGACACCAGCCGGCCGGCGCGCGCCAGCAGGATTTCGAGCAGGCCCAGTTCGCGCGCCGACAGGTCCAGCATCTGGTCGTTGATATACGCGCTGCGCCCGACCTGGTCGTACGTCAGCGGGCCATGGCGCACCACGGTCGGGCCGCCGCCGGCGCCGCGCCGGGTCAGCGCGCGCACCCGCGCCTCCAGTTCGGACAGCGCGAACGGCTTGGCCATGTAATCGTCGGCGCCCAGGTCGAGGCCATTGACGCGCTGCTCGATCGAATCGGCGGCCGTCAGGATCAGCACCGGCAGCAGCGACGAGCGCGCGCGCAGGCGGCGCAGCACCTCGAGTCCGGACAGCTTGGGCAGGCCCAGGTCGAGGATCAGCAGGTCGAATTCCTGGGTCGACAGGGCGGTGTCGGCTTCGTCGCCATTCTTGACGCAATCGATCGCATAGCCGGACTGGCGCAGCGAGCGTGTCAGCCCGTCGGCGAGCACGCTATCATCTTCGGCTAGTAAAATACGCATCGGTTCACCTGTCACTGAGAGTAGTCATTGTGTTTCATTTGGCCCAGCTTGGGAAATTTTTCAAATTTCAGCAAGTTGCGCTTGCCAAGACTACTGTACGCCTGTACAGTGCATTGTGTGTTGTGAAACCGTGCTTCTTCAGACTGAAAGAAAATTATGGACGACAAGAAAAACGTATTGAATGCTGCCGAGAAGGCCAAGGCGCTGGCCGCCGCCCTCGCGCAGATCGAGAAGCAGTTCGGCAAGGGCTCCGTCATGCGCATGGACGGCAACGCCCCGGTGGAAGAAGTCCAGGTCGTCTCGACCGGCTCGCTCGGCCTCGACATCGCGCTCGGCGTGGGCGGCTTGCCGCGCGGCCGCGTGGTCGAGATCTACGGCCCCGAGTCGTCCGGCAAGACCACGCTGACCTTGCAAACCATCGCCCAAATGCAAAAGCTGGGCGGCACCTGCGCCTTCATCGACGCCGAGCACGCGCTCGACGTCGGCTACGCGCAAAAGCTGGGCATCAACCTGTCCGACCTGCTCATTTCGCAGCCGGACACGGGCGAACAGGCGCTGGAAATCTGCGACGCGCTGGTGCGTTCGGGCAGCGTCGACCTGATCGTCATCGACTCGGTGGCCGCGCTCACGCCGCGCGCCGAGATCGAAGGCGACATGGGCGACTCGCTGCCAGGCCTGCAGGCCCGCTTGATGTCGCAGGCGCTGCGCAAGCTGACCGGCTCGATCAACCGCACCAACACGCTGGTCATCTTCATCAACCAGATCCGCATGAAAATCGGCGTCATGTTCGGCAGCCCGGAAACCACCACCGGCGGCAATGCGCTCAAGTTCTACGCGTCGGTGCGGCTGGACATCCGCCGTACCGGGTCGATCAAATCGGGCGACGAAGTGATCGGCAACGAAACCAAGGTCAAGGTCGTCAAGAACAAGATCGCGCCGCCGTTCAAGGAAGCGCACTTCGACATCCTGTATGGCGAAGGCACATCCCGCGAAGGCGAGATCCTCGATCTGGGTGCGGACAACAAGATCGTCGAGAAGTCGGGTTCCTGGTACAGCTATAACGGCGAACGTATCGGCCAGGGTAAGGATAACGCGCGTATTTACCTGAAAGAGCGTCCGGCTCTGGCGCGTGAAATCGAGAACAAGGTCCGTGCCGCGCTGGGTGTGCGCGAGCTGCCGCCGCCGGTCGGCGAGGAGCCGCCGGCCAAGGCGCCCAAGCTGAAGGCCGTTGCCGAGTAAGCTGGCATGGCTGCGCCACAATTGAGCCTCAAGGGCCGTGCGCTGCGCTATCTGTCGATGCGCGAGCACAGCCGGCTTGAGCTGGGGCGCAAGCTGTCCAGGCATGCGGAGGAGGGCGACGACGTCGACGCCCTGCTCGACTTCCTCGAGAAGAACAACTGGCTGTCGCAGGAGCGCTTTTCCGAAGCGCTGATCCACCGCCGTTCTGCGCGTTTCGGCAACAGCCGCATCATGGCCGAACTGCAAAGCCATGGCGTCGGCGGCGAGGCCTTGCAAGAATTGAAGGCCGGGCTGAAGGACAGCGAAACGGCGCGCGCGTGCGACGTCTGGCAACGCAAGTTCGGCACGGTGGCGCTCCATCCTGCCGAGCGCAACAAGCAGGCCCGTTTCCTGATGCAGCGCGGCTTTTCCCAAAAAGCCGTGCAGGCCGCGCTCAAGGGCGAGCCGCAAGAGCCGTAACGTCGTAAAAAAACAATAGTAGTAATACGGTACAGTACATCATCCCTGTCGTCCTCGCGAAAGCGGGGACCCATACTGAAGATGCGCCTACTTGGCGCAGACTCAGTATGGGACCCCGCGTGCGCGAGGACGACCGCGCCACGGACCCAGCGTTCCACCATGTGTGCCGCTTCACGGCCACACTCCTCCCAGGTGGAACGCTGGGCACCGCTTTTCCGCCCAGCCTCCCTCCCAATATCACCGTTTCCTTATCTATTGATAATCTGACAAGCTCATCCCCAATAAGGCATGTTGCAGCGCGGTGTGATAAACTTTCGTGGTTTTAGCAGCGCCGCATGAGCGGTTGTTGCCGTAGAAGCTGCGGCAACGTGCAATAGCACACCGGCTGCATACTCTTTACCGCCGCATTTTCGGCATTGGTCTTTATGCCCCTGTCCTCTCCTGTCCCCCGCGCGTTGCGGCACACACGCGCTATCCGCATCGAAGCGTTCGCGCGCGACGACGGCTTGTGGGATCTCGACGCCCGCATCACCGACGTCAAAGTCGCCGATGTGACGCTCGCCTCCGGATTGCGCGCTGGCGGCAGCTTCCTGCATGACCTGAACCTGCGCATTACCATCAACCGTGAACTGACCATCGTCGATGCCGAAGCCGCATCCGATGCCGTTCCGTATCCTGGCCATTGCGACAGCTTCGCCTCTGCCTACCAGAAGCTGATCGGCCTGAACCTGATGAAGGGCTTCCGGCTCGGCATCAAGGAGCGCCTCTCTGGCGTGCTAGGCTGTACCCACCTGAATGAGCTGGCGCAGATCCTGCCGACCGCGGCGATCCAGGCCTATGCCAACGACGTCATCAAGACGCGCGACGGCGCCGGCGAGGACCTGCTGCCGGACCGCCCGTTTCAAATCGACCGATGCCACGCGCTGCGCGCCGACGGCCCCGGCGTTGCCAAGTACTATCCGCGCTGGATCGCCAAAGCGATACAGGAATAGCAGTCGCAGTCTTCGTTTTGTATCAGTTAGCATCTCAATCGTATTTCCACACTATCAGTATCAGAAGAAGGGAAGCCAGCATGAAAATCCATGAGTATCAAGGCAAAGAAATTCTCCGCCAGTTCGGGGTGACGGTACCGCGCGGCATTCCGTGCATGTCCGTGGACGAGGCCGTCAAGGCAGCCGAAACGCTGGGCGGCCCGGTCTGGGTCGTCAAGGCGCAGATCCATGCTGGCGGTCGCGGCAAGGGCGGCGGTGTCAAGGTCGCCAAGTCGCTCGAGCAGGTCAAGGAATACGCCGACCAGATCATGGGCATGCAGCTGATCACCCACCAGACCGGCCCGGAAGGCCAGAAGGTGCGCCGCCTGCTGATCGAAGAAGGCGCCGACATCAAGAAGGAACTGTACGTTTCGCTCGTGACCGACCGTATCAGCCAGAAAGTCGTGCTGATGGCGTCCAGCGAAGGCGGCATGGACATCGAGGAAGTTGCGCACAGCAACCCTGAAAAGATCCACCACATCACCATCGATCCATCGGTCGGCATCACCGACGACGAATGCAACGACATCGGCACCAAGATCGGCGTGCCTGCCGCATCGCTGGCCGACTTCGCCGTGCAGATCAAGGGCCTGTACAAAGCCTACTGGGAAACCGACTGCTCGCTGGCCGAAATCAATCCGCTGATCCTGACCGGCTCGGGCAAGGTCATCGCGCTCGACGCCAAGTTCAACTTCGACGCCAATGCGCTGTATCGCCAGCCGGCCATCGTCGCCTACCGCGACCTGGACGAAGAAGATCCGGCCGAAGTGGAAGCGTCGAAATTCGACCTCGCCTACATTTCGCTCGACGGCAACATCGGCTGCCTGGTCAACGGCGCCGGCCTGGCCATGGCCACCATGGACACCATCAAGCTGTTCGGCGGCGAGCCGGCCAACTTCCTGGACGTGGGCGGCGGCGCGACGGCTGAAAAAGTCACCGAAGCGTTCAAGATCATGCTGAAGAACCCGGGCCTCAAAGCCATCCTGGTCAACATCTTCGGCGGCATCATGCGCTGCGACGTGATCGCCGAAGGCGTGATCACCGCATCGAAGGCGGTTTCGCTGAAAGTGCCGCTGGTCGTGCGCATGAAGGGCACCAACGAAGACATCGGCAAGAAAATGCTGGCCGATTCCGGTCTGCCTATCATCGCCGCCGTTACGATGGAAGACGCGGCCAAGGCCGTGGTTGCCGCCGCCGCTGGTCAAGCCTAATTCGAAGGAACAAACATGTCGATTCTGATCAATAAAGATACCAAAGTAGTCACCCAGGGAATTACCGGCAAGACCGGCCAGTTCCACACCCGCATGTGCCGCGAATACGCGAACGGCAAGGAAGCCTTCGTCGCAGGCGTCAACCCGAAGAAGGCCGGCGAAGATTTCGAAGGCATTCCGATTTTCGCCACCGTCGCAGAAGCGAAAAAGGAAACCGGCGCCAACGTGTCGGTGATCTACGTGCCGCCTGCGGGCGCCGCCGCCGCGATCTGGGAAGCCGTCGAAGCCGAACTCGACCTGGCGATCTGCATCACCGAAGGCATTCCCGTGCGCGACATGATGGCGCTCAAGGACCGCATGGCCAAGGCCGGCTCCAAGACCCTGCTGCTGGGACCGAACTGCCCGGGCCTGATCACGCCGGATGAAATCAAGATCGGCATCATGCCGGGCCACATCCACCGCAAGGGCCGGATCGGCGTCGTGTCGCGTTCGGGCACCCTGACCTATGAAGCAGTCGGCCAGCTGACCGCGCTCGGCCTGGGCCAGTCGTCGGCAGTGGGCATCGGCGGCGACCCGATCAACGGCTTGAAGCACATCGACATCATGAAGATGTTCAACGATGATCCGGATACCGACGCCGTCATCATGATCGGCGAAATCGGGGGTCCTGACGAAGCCAACGCGGCTTACTGGATCAAGGACAACATGAAAAAACCGGTGGTCTGCTTCATCGCCGGCGTTACCGCGCCGCCGGGCAAGCGCATGGGCCATGCCGGCGCGCTGATCTCGGGCGGTGCCGATACGGCGCAGGCAAAGCTTGATATCATGGCCGAATGCGGCATTACCGCCACCAAAAACCCGTCGGAAATGGCGCGTTTGCTGAAAGCGATGTTGTAATTTGTAACTAGGCGCCAAGGTAGTTGATAATGACGGGGAGCGCGAGCTCCCCGTTTGCATTTCTGAGGTCGGAGACATTTGTGGCAAAAATAATAATTACATCGGAAAACAAGCTGATCCAGGAGGTCGAGCTCGACAAGGAGCGGATCACGATCGGGCGCAAGCCGTATAACGATATCGTGATCGACCACCGCGCCGTCAGCGGCCAGCACGCGACGATCACCTTGATGCTCGAGGATGCGATCCTGGAAGACCTGGGCAGCACGAATGGCACCTTCGTCAACGGCGAAAAGGTGTACCGGCAAAAGATCGCCGACGGCGACAAGCTGAGCATTGCCGTCTTTGAACTCACCTATGTCGCCTCGCCGCCCAAGGTCGGCGCCAGCGGCAAGATCGAAGTGCTGAGCGGCGCCCACACCGGCAAGCGGCTGGCGCTGAACAAGCCGCTGACGACGATCGGCAAGCCCGGTTCGGCCGTCGTGGCCATCACCTACGCCGGCGGCATTTATTCGGCATCGAGAATCGATGGCGAAACGGGGCCCTCGATCAACGGCGCGGTGCTGCAGGCCGAAGCGCGGCGCCTGGTCCATGGCGACGTGCTCGACCTGGACGGAACCCGGTTGACCTTCCTCAGTCAATGACCCTGCCGTCGGTGCGCTGGCGGATCGCGCTGGGCCTGGCCCTGTTGCTGGCGCTGCTGGCGGTGCTCGACGTCACTGAAATTGCCGCTGTGCTGCGCCGCATCGATGCGCGCTGGACGCTGGCCGCGGCCGGGCTGATGTGCACCACCACGCTGATCGGCGCCGTGGGCCTGCACCTGCTGCTCAATACCGAACGCACACTGGCGTTCATGTCCTTCCTGCCGCTGTACTGGACTGCCTGGGCCGTCGGACTGGTGTTCCCCGGCCAGGTCGGCGACATGGCCAGCATCACCGTTGGCCTGCGCCGGCACGGCCTGGCGCCGGCCGTGACACTGGGGCGCAGCATGGCCGACAAGCTGGTGTCGCTGCTGCTGATGGTGGTCTTTGCCTTGTGGGCCGTGCGCCAGCACCTGTCGCCGCTGCTGATGGGCGCCTTCGCGCTGTGCACGGTGCTGGGCGCCATGCTGCTGCTGGTGCTGCTGCGCCATGGCGGGCGCCTGGCGCGCCACCGTATCGTCGAATTCCTGCGCAAGGCCATGCTCGAGGCGCTGCTGGTGTGGCGCCGTTTTCCCGGGCGTATCGCCATCAATGCCGCCCTCACTGTGCTCAAGATCTGCCTGAGCGGACTGGCGTACTGGTGCATGTTCCAGGCCTTCGGTTTCCATGCGGCGCCGGCCTGGGACGTGATCACGCTGGTGGCGGTGAGCTCGCTGGTGGCCTACATTCCGATCAGCTTCAATGGGGTGGGAACGGCGGAAGCGGCCGGCGTCGCCTTGTTTTCTACCGTGGGCGTCACGCCGCCATCGGTGCTGGCCAGTTACCTGGTGCTGCGCGCGATCGGACTATGCCTGGCCTGGATCCCGGCCGGCGCCTGGCTGCTGCTGGCGCGCCGGCGCGGCTAGCGCCAGGCTGTCCACCAGTGCCTGCAGCGATGCGCGGTTGGCCAGGCGGTCCTGGTAGAACTGTCCCGCGCCACGCGCGCAGGCAAGGCGGCGCGCCGGATCGGCGGCCAGGCCGGCAATGGCTTGCGCCAGCGCCGCCGGGTCACCCGGCGGTACTTCCACCCACGGCGCCGGATCGTTGCCGGCCAGCTGGCGCGCGGCCGGCGTGCCCGCGGTAATCAGGGCGCGGCCGACCGCCATGTAGGCGTAATTTTTCAGCGGCCAGACGCGCTGTGCTTTTTCGCCGGCGCCAAAGATGCCAAGGCAGATATCGGCCTGGCCGATTTCGGCCGCCAGCGCCTCGGCGCTTTGCCAGTCGCGTTCCCAGTGCACATTGCGGCATTGCGCCGCCTCCAGGATGGCCGCCACTTCGGGCGCGGCCTGCCCGTTGCCGATGATGCGAAATGTCAGCTGCGGCTGGTCGCGCAGCAGGACGATGGCTTGCGCGATCACGTCCACGCCCTGCAGCGGCACGAAGGTGCCGATGAACAGCACCGTGCATGCGTCAGTGGCGGGCAGGTAGTCCAGCGGCGCATAGATGGTTTCATTGATGCTGAGCGGCAGCGCGAACACGCGCCCGGGCGGCAGCGCGAACATGTGCGCCATGTGCTGCGCATTGAGTTCGGTATCGACCAGCACCCGGTCGGCGCTGCGGTAGGCGCGCCGTTCGATCGCGAACAGCAGGCGCGCCAGCGGGTGGCCAGGCTTGACCAGCGCGCGGTCGTTGACCACCGTGTCGTACAGCGAAATGAAGGCGTCCGCGTGGATCGCAGCGGGCCGCCAGCGGCGCGGCAGCAAGCTCACCAAAAAGACCAGGAACACGGCGGGGTAGGGCACGTACAGCGCGGCCCCCGGCGCCAGGCGGGCCACGGCCCACAGCGCGCGCAGGTGCGCCAGGCCCAGCCGGCAGGCCGTGCCCAGTGCGGCAAAGCGGCCGCGGCGCTGGCCGAAGCGCAGCGACAGCGCGGGCGGAAAATTGGCTTCCTGCGCATTGAGTCCGGGGTGGGCCAGCAAGCCTTCGACCTTGTACTTGACGTTGGGATAGGCGTCGCTCTTGACGTGCACGCCGGCGATGAGCAGCGCGCTGGCTGGCTTAAGCGGGCGCATCGGTGGCGGATGCGATTTTGCGGGCCAGCACCAGATAGCCGTCGCCCAGGTTGCCGCGCCGGACCAGGTGCTGGCACAGGAACAACGGCGCCATCAGCGTGGCCACGGGCAGCCTGGCGAAGCGGCTCACCAGCGAGCGTTCCGTCCCGCTGCGCTTGGTCGAGGCCTGCATGTCCAGCGGGGCGCGCTTGAGCAGCGCGCCATAATAGAACTTGTAGAACGGCCACAGCAGCTGGGTCAGCGGGAAGCCATAGCAGCGCACCTGTTCGACGGCGAAACCGTGGCGTGCGAACTGGGCCAGCAACGGCGCCCGCTCGTAGCGCCGGAAGTGGCCCGCGTAGCGGTCGGCCGCGCCGAAATTGCGTTCGAAAGCGGGCACGGAAAACAGGAAATAGCCGCCCGGCGCCAGCAGCCGGTGCACGGCGGCGAACGCGGCCTCGTCATCCTCGATGTGTTCGAACACTTCGCATGCGGCCACCAGGTCGAAGCGCTCCGTGTCGGGCAGCGCCTGGAAGTCGCCCTGGCGTACTACGAGCCGGGGCAGGTCCGCGGTGCGCGCCTGCAGCGGCGCGATGCCCGCTTCCGAGATGTCCATCAGCACGCCGGTCGCGTCCGGATAGCGCGCCGCCAGGTAGATGCTGAGGTCGCCCAGTCCGGGGCCGATTTCCAGCATGCGGCGCGGCGCGGCGGCGACGCCTTCCAGCAGTTCCGGCACCAGCGCCAGGCGCATCAGCAGCCGCGGCGCCGGGGCCGCCACATGGGCGAAGATGGCCGCGCGCGTCATGCGCCGGCTTTTCGCATCACCGCAATCAGGTTCAGGCTGGGCGCCAGGTCCTTGCCGATCTGGATATCCGATTCGTCGAAATCGAATGGCCCGGCCTGCGCCGGCTTGTCGCTCCCCTTGCCTTGCAGCCGCTTCAGCAGCGCCAGGCCGCTGGTGCGCAGCCATTCCGGCGCCAGCGGGAAGGTGAACGGCAGGGTCAGCCAGCGAACCATGGCGGTGCGTTTGAGTTCGCCGTCGATCACGCGCCGGGTACCTGACATTTGCAGCACGTCCACTTGGGTGAAGAAAGGCGTGAACAGTGCTGCGAACTGGGTGTTCGAATATTCTTTCAGGTGATACAGGTTCCACGGCCGCTGCAGCGGCAGCAGGCGCGTGGCGCGGTCCGGCGTGGCGCAGATGAAGACGCCGCCCGGCTTGAGCAGGCGCGCGATCTCGGCCAGGTAGGACGGCACGTCCGCCACGTGTTCGATGACCTGGAACGAGATCACGGCGTCGAAGCTGGCGTCGTCAAAACGCAGGCGGCTGCCGCGTTCGATCTTGTCGATGGTGGCGTAGTCCAGGCCCGGCTTGTTGTAGCGCGAACGCGCATACGCGATGGCTTCGTCCGAAATATCGACCCCGCAGATCGCTTCGCACTTGCCGGCCAACATGGCCGTGCCGTAGCCGGTGCCGCAGCCCAGGTCGAGCACCTTGGCGCCGGCCAGGTAAGGCTCGGCGAAGCGGTAGGTGGCCACGTGCATCAGATAGATCAGGTAGGAGTCGCGCGACTGGACGTAATGCTCTTCAATGACGCGTTCGCTGGTATTCGCGGGGAGCGTAGACATCGTTAATGGTTCCGGAGGTGGGGGGGGCGCGTCATTCGTCGTCGCTGCCGCTGGACTGGTGCATCAGCGAGGTGATCTGTTCCGATACCAGGCCGATCAGGAACACCAGCACCGAGGTGGTAAACAGCAGCGCGCTCATGTTGGTGAAGCGGTGCGTCGTCAACAGGGTGTACAGGTACAGTCCCAGTCCGGACGCGAAAAACAGCATGCTGATCGGGAAGAAGATGCGCAGCGGCGAATACAGGGTACCGATCTTGAAAATGATCAGCAAGAAACGCATGCCGTCGCGCCATGGCTGCAGATGGCTCTTGCCGATGCGCTTGGGCGCGATGATCGGCACATAGGCGATCAGGAAGCCGGCGCGAAAAAAGCTCATCGTGATCGTGGTCGGGTACGAAAACTGGTTCGGCAGCAGATACAGGAAACGTTTGAATTTGGCGGCGTTGACGGCGCGAAAACCCGAGGTCAGGTCCTTGACGCTCTGGCCGACCATCCAGCTTGCCAGCCGGTTGTAGAAGCCGTTGGCCGCGGCGCGGTGCACCCCGGCCTGGGACGCGTAGCTGCGCGCGCCGACCGCCATGTCGTAGCCTTCGGCCAGCTTGGACAGCAGCGCCAGCACATCCTCCGGCTTGTGCTGGCCGTCCGCATCCATGAACACCAGCGTCTCGCCCCTGGCGATGCGCGCGCCCGACTTGACGGCGGCACCGTTGCCCATGCCGTAAGGATGGCTGCGCACCTGGACCGCATTGGCCTGGCAGACCAGGGCGGTATCATCCTGCGAGCCGTCGTTGACGACGATGATTTCGGCGCCCGGCACCAGACGGCGCAATTCGGGCAACAGGGTCACCAGCGAGGCCGACTCGTTCTTCGCCGGGAGGATAATGGACACGTAGCTGTACACGCTGTTTGCCTTTCGCCGCTAGCGGGCGGTGGTTATTTTGGGTAGTGCGGCTTCAAGGGCGTCGAGCGCATCGGTCTTCAGGTGCAGCCGGTCGCGCTGGCGCAGGGCATGCAGACGCGTCGCGGCGACCTCGTTCTGATGCATATTCATCAGCAAGATGATCAGTTGTACCTGTGCCTCGAGGTCGTTGGGAATCAAATCCCCGGCCTCGATGGCCGATCGGGTCGCTGCCTCCACATCGTTCTTTGCACTGAGCTGGAAACCGCTCCAGGCGAACAGGATCTGGGCGCGGTTGTTGAGTCGAAGAGTAGGGTTGCGCAGCGCCGCTGTCAACAAGGTTTCCACCATGTCCGCCGTGGCGTGGCACTGTTTCTCCGAAAAGCAACGCTCAAGCTTGAGCAGGCTGTTGACGGTGTCGGGCGAAACGGGGAAGTGTTCAATCCGCGCGGCCAGCACGGGCAGCCACGGTGCTTCGAGCGGCTGTCCCTGCTTCAAACTCATGGTGATCAGGCCGAACAGACCGAGCGTGTCCGAAGGGGATAGCGAAGAAGCCTTGGCATAATGTTTATAGGCGTCGTCATATAAGGACTGGGCTTCTTGCTGGGACGTGCCCGGTGTGGCGGCATAGAAGCTGGCGAGGTCGATGTTGGCGCGGATCGAGTCCGGGTGGTGCGCCACTTCGCTGTTTTTCATCGTGAACGGGTCGCCCCAGGCGGTCGCGCGCAAGAAGGTGACGCCGGCGAGCAGGGCGATGATGCCGGCGACGGCTGCCGGGCGGAGCAGGCGGTTTTCCACACGCGCTGACGGCCCGAGCAGAAAGTAGATTACCACCAGCAGCAGCCCGATCAAGGGCAGGTAGTTGCGGTGCTCATGCACCAGTTCCAGGCCGATGGCGGTCGACTCCATCACATGGCCGAGCAGGAAGAACAAGACGCCGAAGGCGGCGACAGGCTGCCGCTTGACCAGCGCCAGCGCCCCGGCGGCCAGGGCCAACAGGCCGGCGCTCGCCCACAGCGTACTGAGGGGCGCGATCAGCGAGGTCGACAGCGGCAGATCGTCATGGAACAATCCGAGCGTGGAAATGCTTGGCGCGATCGCCATTTGAAGATACAGCCAGACGACCCGCGTTTCGGTCATCAGTCTTTGGCCCATGGTAAAGCTACGGGTCAGGTAGGCATTGGTGATCCATGTCGGACTGAACAGCGTGTACAGCACGATGACCAGCACGGGCAGCACGACAGCGATCCCGAAACACCATTTCAGCACGACCGCGGCGCGTGGCGTGGCGGTGCGAAAACGGAAAAAAACCAGCTCCGTGAGCAACAGGAACAGCGGCAGCAGGGCGCCACTTTCCTTGCTCAGCGTGGCCAGCGGCGTCAACAACAGAAAACTGGCGCCGATGCCAGCCCATCCCCAGCGCGACGCGCGCTGGCTCGTCGCCAGGCGACCAAGCAGGAAGCTGCACAGGCCCAGCAGCGTGAACAGGGCTGCCAGGCTGGTCATGCGCTGGACCGGATACAGGACGCTGGTCAGATTCAAGGGATGCACCAGCCAGGCGGCGGCAATTGCCGCGCTGATCAAACCGGCCCGTTGGGCGCTCAGGGCGGCGCCCTTGTCATGGCGGTGGGCTTCCAGCAGCAGGCGCATAAAGCCGAATACGGCCACGCCATTGAGGAGGTGGATAAAGAGATTGGTCAGCTTGAAGGCTTCGGGCTTCATTCCGCTGAAATAATAATCGAGGGCAAACGACAAGGTGCTCACCGGTCGCGCCAGAATGCCGGCGCCACCCGAAAAGGCGGCCTTGATCAAAGTGTAGGGGGCGAGCGAGGCAATCTTGAGATGCGGGTTGTCGACAATATTGAGCGTGTCGTCGAACATGAAGAATGCGCCGAGGCCGGGGAAATACACGGCAAAGGTGAGCAGCATGGCAGCCACCAGGATGATGGCAGGTAAGAATAATCGGCGCATGGTTTCAGACGAGAAAAAAGGAGGCCTTGCGGCCTCCTTTAGTAGCAAAATCAATCAGTCAATTAAGCTTTAGGCAGATACTTGGCCATGCCTGCGCTGCCGGAGACGGTCCAGACCAGGGAGCCGACGCCGCATGCTGCCGTCCAAACGACGGTACCGGAGCTGGCGGTACCCAGTTCAGGTTTGTTGTTCATCGTGACGGTCACGACACCGGTGGCGGAGACGTCCAGTTGCTTGACATATTTGCCGCTGATCGAAATATTCGTCGGCAATTCGACGAGCGTGTTGGAGGTGGCAGAAGCGATGGTGCCGCCGCTGCACATCGTGCCGATCTTGGCCAGGGCTGGTGCTGCCAGAACGCCGGCTTCCGATACTTTGGCCTTGATGGTGTAATCCTGGTAAGCCGGGATAGCGACTGCAGCCAGAATACCGATAATTGCCACGACAATCATCAATTCGATCAGCGTGAAGCCTTTTTGTGCTGCCATTTTTGCTTTGTTCATTTTAGAACTCCTTCAGTGGATGATAACTACGCTTAAGACGACATTCGGATGTACCTGTCTTACGTTTGAGCAATTTGCGGGCCAGGTCATCGGTGCGGCGTTTGCCGGGTAAAACGGGAATATCTTTTCAAAAAATTAAGGCGCTGAGACAAAATTTGGCTGAAGTGCTGACAAAAAACGTCAGTCCGGCTTTACCACTGACAATTTGTGCCGGCATCAGCGCGGCCAGGCGTCCGTCTTGGCGTGCCGGTCAACGCACTACTGTCTTGCTGGTCGGCAATGCAGGGTTGTGAAATAGGGCATGGGCGATGGCCGTGGTGACGCGTTCACGGTCGCGCATATCGACGTGCGAGCCGTCCGGGCACACCAGTCCGCGCAGTTCTTCCAGCTCGTCGGCGCGCACCGCCCTGACCCCGAGTTCCTGCACAAAGCGGTCCCAGAACAGCTGGCGGGGAAAGCGCCGCTCCTCGATTTCCTTCACCATGGCGCTGGTGGGCATGGCCACCACCATCACGCTGCCGCCGCGCGCTTCTATGCGCGCGATCATTTGCTTGATGGCACGTGTGGTGGCCATGAACGATTGCGCGTCCCCGGGACCGAGGTGCGCAATTTCCCTGCGCAGCATTTCCAGGCCCTGGCCCGGCGTAGGCACGAGGCCGAGCTCGCGTGCCACCCGCGCATAGTAAAAGTCGGGCATGTTGACCTGGGCATAATCGGCCGCGCGCGAGCGGTCTGGAAACGTGATCAGGTAATTGCGGGTCGGCTCGCTGTCGAGGGCGCGCAGCAGCAGCGCGTTGAGGGGGCTGGCGCCGTCGGAGTAGGTGCGCAGGCTGGTGTGCAGCTGTTCGCTCAAGCCGGCTTCGACGCGCGCGTAAGGCGACTCGCTGCCGCGGCTGGCGATGGCGGCATACGCAGCTTCATACCTGGCGCCGACCTGGGACGGGGCGGCGGGCACGAAGTTGTAAAAATCGATCAGCACTGTGCCTTTGATGCTGGGATCGGCTGCCAAGCCCGCCAGGACCGGGATGAAACTGGCGCCGTCGATTGCCAGTTGCACAGGCTCCAGGCCGCTGGCGCGGCGCAGGGTGTCGATTGACAGTCCCAGCTGAATGCGCGACGCGCCTATCATGATCAGCGCCCGCGAGCCCAGGGCACTGGCGCGCTGGCGCTGTTGTATCCAGCGTTGCTGGGAGTCGGCGATCGTGGCTGCAAAGCCTTGCTGCTCCAGGCGCAGTTCGAGCAGGAAGGCAAAACTGGCCCAGGCGAGCAGGGCGCAGCCGAGGATGGTGCGCCAGTCCATGCCGCCTGCGATGCGCTCAAAACTGGAAGTAGATGAAGGCATGCTGGTCCCCTCCGGAGCATAGATACAGGGCAATCAGGCAAACCGACAGCAACGCTGCCTGTCCGTACGTTCCAAGGCGGGCGAAAGCCGTCTCCAGTGTGCTGTCGCGCATGAACACCTGCCAGCGCAGCGTGGCCAGCATCGCGGCCAGAGCCAGCAGCATCGGCAGGTCGATGATGTCGCTCGGCGTGGCGGCCCGGCCGGCCAGGCTCGACAAGACGTTGCCGGCCACCTGAGCACTCGGCGAGCGAAACGCGATCCAGGTCAGGGTGACTGCCACAAAGACCAGAAAATGGTAGGGCAGGTAAGACCCATCGGGGGGGCGGGTGGGGTGTTGCCGGCCGGCCCGCGCTTCGGTGATCAGGAACAAGCCGTGCAGGCCGCCCCACAGCACGAACATCCATGAGGCGCCATGCCACAGGCCGCCGATCAGCATGGTCAGCATGAGGGCGATTGCCGTACGGCGCACGCCGTGGCGGTTGCCGCCCAGCGGAATGTAGAGGTAATCGCGTAGCCAGCTAGAGAGGGAAATGTGCCAGCGCCGCCAGAAATCGGAAAAGCCCCGCGCGGCGTAGGGATAGTGAAAGTTGTCCGGAAAGGCGAAACCGAAACACATGGCCAGGCCGATCGCGCACAGCGAATAGCCTGCAAAATCGTAGTAGATCTGGCCCGAGAACCCGAACACGGCAATCCAGGCCTGCATCCAGCCCCAGTCCCCCGGGTGGGCATAAAAGCGGTCCACCACGGGCATCAGGATGGCGTCGGCCAGCACCACCTTGGCTGCCAGGCCGATAATGGTCAGGGCGAGGCCCCACCCTACCTGGTTGGCGCCAGGCCGCCTCGGGTGCGCAATCTGGGGCAGCAAGACGCTCGCGCGAACGATGGGGCCGGCTACCAGGTGCGGGAAGAAGCTGACGAACAAGGCGTAGTCGGCCAGGCCCGTCCTGCCATCGAGTTCGCCGCGATACACGTCCACGGTGTACGACAGCGAGGCGAAGGTGTAGAACGAAATGCCAATTGGCAGCAAGATGTCGGCCTGCACGGGGCTGAAATGGACGCCGGCGAGGGCCGCGGCGGCGACCAGGTTCTCAAGCAGGAAATTGCCATACTTGAAGTAGGCAACCAGGCCCAGGTTGGCGGCCAGGCTGATGCACAGGAAGAACAAGCGCCGGCGCGGCGCCGTGCTGCGCGCGATGTGCCGGGCCAGCCACCAATCGACGCCGGTGGAGAGCAGGAGGACCAGGACGTAGGGCGGATTCCACGCAGCGTAGAACAGATAGCTGGCAAGGAGGAGCAATTTTTTCCTGGCATTCCAACTGCGGAGCATTTCGAACATCGCCAATACGATGAGAAAAAACAGCAGGAAGGTCAGCGAGTTGAACAGCATGGAGGGCGGCTTTCTTTCGGTGCGATCAGGTATGCACGCCAGCCCTGTGGCGCTCTGCAGCCGTGATGATGAGCCCTATGTGCAGGCAGTATATGCAAAATCGTTTCTGCCTTCAAGCAACATCTAGCCCCGGCCTGCGCGGTCCGGTGCACTCTGGCCCACCATCACCGTGCACCGCACGGACTTCTTATACTGGCTGGGCGTGAGGCCGCTCTTGTCCTTGAACACCTTATAGAAACTGTTGCGATTGTTAAAGCCGGATCGGTAGGCAATATCGGCAATGGTCAGCTCGGAATGCTGATCGGCCAGCACCGCCAGCGATTCCTGGTAGCGCAAGTCGTTGAGGAAATCATAAAAGCTGGTGGACATGTGAATGTTGAGCAGCTCTGATAATTGATGGCTGGTGACGCCCAGCAGGGACGCCAGTTTTCCAAGCGAGATATCGACATCGAGGTGCGGCTTGTGCGATTGCACCAGCGCGCGTAATTGCTGATCGAGTTCACTCACGATGGCGGGCGACAGTTCGATCACCCTCACCGCGGGCTTCGCGGCGGTGTCCTGCGGCTCCTGCGCTGGCGCTTCATGGAAAAACGCGTCTGGCCGATAGAGTACGAACAGGGCAATGGCGCTGACGAACACGGCCAGCATACTGGCCACGGCGCTGGTGAACAGTGCCGACGGAAACGTGCCCCGATAAATCCCGATATAGATGGTGATGTCGACGAGTGTGGCAAGCAGCAGGGCGGCAATGCAATAGAGCAGCCAGAAGTAGCTCGTATGGGCGTGCTCGCGCGACAGCAGCCGCAGGCGGCGCCTGTCATGCAATAACAGCCATGCAGCGTAGCCAAGGTAGCCGGACAGCTGCAGGAACAGCAGGCCAAAGGTCGCCGCCTGGCCGATGCCCCACGCCGACATGCCAAGCGCGCCGAATAAGACAAAGGGCAAGGCATGCAGCGCCAGGATGGGCGTGCGATTCTCTTTCAGCAATACCTGCCGGACATGAATCACCATCAGCGGCCCGTATGCCCATGTCAATTGGCGACTCAGTCCCAATAACCACAGCACCGGCTTGCCCAATGCCAGCGTCAGATAAGTACTCAGCGGCGGCAAGAGCAGCAGCACGATGAAGACCATCATGCTCATCCTGACGCGCCGTTCGCCGCGCCTGCTCAACAGCAAATTCAGACTGGTCCAGCACCCCAGGCTGAAGGCAAACAGGTAGCCGGCCTTGGCAAGTTCGATCATGGGAAAGAGATGGGTAAGAAATGGGTGAACATGCAGGGAAGGGCCGGGCCCGATGGGCCCGGCCGCTCGGATTTTATCGCGCAAAGGTATCGAAGGTGCCGGAAAACAGGATCATGCCATTTCCAAAGTTCTGGAACCAGCTGCCCGAGGTGGGTGTCTTGAAGGTGTAGACCATGGTGTAGGGCAAGGTGAAATAATCACTGGTCTGCACCGTTTCTTCGACCGCCGTATTGGCCGACACCTTCTTGTAGGTGTAGGTGCCGCGCGAATTGAGCGTGCCCGGACCAAAACCCAGGAAGGTCAGCGTGCCATCGCTCGCGTAGCTCTGCAAGACCAGGCCTTTGCGCGGATACGCGTCCGGCGGCAGCGACGACGACACGGCCGACTTGATGATGATTGCCACGTGCAAGCCGGCATTGGTGGCCGGAGCCAGTTGTTGTTCTGCCGGCGCATTGCTGCGCACCATGGAAAATCGCCCGCTCAGTATCGTTTCGCCGTGCCGGATGTCCTGCACCCATTTTCCGCCGGTCGCGCTGTCGAAGGTGTAATTGATGACCGACATCGTGCCCGCGGCCGACATATCGAAGGAACGATCCTGCGCCGTATCGGCGCCCGTGCGCAGGTACTGATAACTGCCGTAAGACGCTTTGTGGTTCAGTCCACCGCTGCCCTGCGCAGTCCAGCTACCCTCAGGCCGGTATTTTTTCACGATCACGCCCTGGGTCGGGGCGCTGCTGCCGAAGCGCGACACGGCATTTTCCACTTGCAGATTCAGGTCCATGCCAGCCACCGACTGGGGCGCGACGACGACTGCGGCGCCATGGTGTTCATCGCGTTCGCCTGCATATGCATGGCAGACATTAAATGAGGCCAACAAGACGCACACTTGAAGAAGGCGGCTTGCGCGGCCAGTTTTTTGCAGACAGCTTGTCATCGTATTTTTCCAATCAGGCTAGGGTCAATGAAAGATAGGGCTGCCGTTCTCACCCGAGAACAGCGAGCCCATCTTTGCCTGCAGCGCCGGGAAAACTGTGTACCTGCATCAAAAATGACATTGTTCGCGAAATAAAAGCCAAAAATAATAGGAAATTGCATTTTTACTAATTGCTCGAATATACTTCGGCCCGAAACAGGCCTTCGCCTGACAAATCTTCCTCTCCATGAAAAGCACATTTGTCGTTGCCGCGATCATCGCGAGCGCTGTCCTCGGCGCACTTATCGTCCGGCAGACCAACGAAACGCCAGTCGCAACAATCTTGCCCGGGCCACATGTTCAGAGTGCCACCGGCACCGCCGCCCCATCGCGCCGGGTCGAGGATCTGCCGCAGTACGTCGCGCAAGCGATGGCAAAGGCGATGCAGATTTCCGAGCAGATCGACAAGCTGATCGCCACCGGCAGTCCCGACGATGCCATGAAGGCCTACTCGCTGGTTGCCAAATGCATCGAGGTTGAGGAACTGGGTACCTTGATCATGACCGCTGATGAGGTGAAAAATACGACCCGGTTTTGCAGCGGCCTGACCCAGCGGATGCGCATGTCACGTATCGACTACGTGGCGATTGCTGCGAAAGCACGTGTGAAAGGTGCTTCGACGGCGTTTTATCGGGAAGGGCCATTCGGCGATCCGACTGCGCTCGACACCCGGCCTGACGACCCGCTGGTCGTGGAATGGAAGAAGGTGGCCATTTCGCAATTGCACGACGCCAGCGACGTCGACATTTCCAGCCTGATGACGCTATCGATGCAGTACCGGTACGGCAAACGCGCGCTGCCGAAAGACTTGACGCTGTCGCTGGGCTATCTGACCGCCTTGAAAGAAGTTGAGCCTACGCGGCAAGACGGTGGAATTGACAATCCATTCAGCGACGAGAGCCTGCGCGCGTTAAAAGAAGGCATGACGCCGGAACAGGTCACGGCAGCCACCCTTGCCGCGCATGACATCGTAGCGAACTGGCGGCGTGCGCATACCAACAAGAAATCCCCATAAGGGGGCTACAGCTCTGCCGTCCAGTCGCCCGACTTGCCGCCGTGCTTTTCCAGCACCCGCACATCGGTCATCACCATGCCCCGGTCGACGGCCTTGCACATGTCGTAAATGGTCAAGAGGCCCACCTGGACCGCCGTCAGCGCCTCCATCTCGACCCCGGTCTTGCCGACCGTCTCGACCTGCGCGCGGCAATGCACGCTGTTGGCCGGCGCGTCGATCTCGAACGCCACCGTCACGCGCGTGAGCGCCAGCGGGTGGCACAGCGGCACCAGGTCACTGGTGCGCTTGGCGCCCATGATCGCGGCGATCCGCGCGATGCCCAGCACGTCGCCCTTCTTGGCCGTGCCCGACACCACCAGCGCCAGCGTCTCCGGCTTCATGCGGATGCTGCCGGCCGCCACGGCGACACGGTGGGTCTCGCTCTTGGCGCCGACATCGACCATATGGGCCTGGCCGGTGGCGTCGAAATGGGTCAGCTGCTCTGCGGTGGAGTTGGTCATGAGGTCAGTGGTAACAATTTGTTTCGTTCATAAGCAGGCCGTCCCGGCCAGCGTGGATGCGGTTATCATAGCATTGTGAAATCGAAACCCGAACTGTCCATGACTAGTCGCCCGCGTCGCTCCGGCCTGCGTTTGTTGATGTCGGCAAGCTTGCTTGCCGGGCTGGCCATGCCGTCGCTGCCCGGCCTGGCCCAGCCCAAGCCCGACAACACCGCCTTGCCCACGCTGGGAGACTCGGCCCGCGGCGACCTGTCGCCTGTCATGGAACGCAAGCTCGGCGAAGAAATCATGCGCGACATCCGGCGCGACCACGACTTCCTCGACGACGATCCCATCCTCGAATACCTGAACACCTTCGGCAGCGCGCTGGTCGCGGCCCACCCCGGCGCGCGCGGCGAGACCAATGCCGAATTCTTTTTCTTCGCCGTGCGCGACCCGCAGCTGAACGCGTTCGCGCTGCCGGGCGGCTTCATCGCCGTGCACTCGGCCTTGCTGCTGGCCGCGCAAAGCGAGTCCGAACTGGCTTCGGTGCTGTCGCACGAAATCGGCCACGTCGCGCAGCGCCACATCGCGCGCATGCTCGGCCAGCAAAGGCAGGACGCCTTGATCCCGCTGGCCGGCATGATCCTGGCCGCGCTGGCCGCGCGCGCCGGCGCCGGCGGCGATGCCGCGATGGGCATGGCGGTCGGCGGCCAGGCGCTGGCCATCCAGCGCCAGCTCAACTTCAGCCGTGACGCCGAACGCGAAGCCGACCGGGTCGGCTTCCAGATCATGTCGGCGGGCGGCTACGACACGTCCGGCATGGTGGCCTTTTTCGGCCGCCTGCAGGCGGCGACGCGCAATTATTCGGACCTGATGCCGGCCTACCTGCGCAGCCACCCGCTCACGACCGAGCGTATCGCCGACATCCAGGCGCGCATCCGCGAAGTGCCTTATCGCCAGCGCATCGACAGCCTGGAGTTCCACCTGATCCGGGCCCGCGCCCGCGTGCTGCAGGACGAAAGCACGGTCGGCCATGCCGAGGCGAAGGCGGCCTTCGACGCCCAGATGCTGTCGCAGAATCGCCAGCAGCAGATCGGGGCGCAATATGGACTGGCGTTCCTGGCAATGAAAAAGGGCGAGCTGGCCAAGGCCCAGACCTGGCTGGACAAGGCCCGCACCACGAAGCGCTCCGAAGGCACGTTCTCGACCGGACAGGCGACGTCCGACGGCGCTTCGGTGTTCACCACGCTGCAGCTGGAAATCAAGCTCGCGTCGGGCCAGAGCGCCGCCGTCAAGGCGCAGGGACTGAAGGAAGCCGAACAGGCGCACCAGCAGTTTCCGCTGGCACGCGGCATCGCGCGCCAGTATGCCGACGCGATGATCGACAACGGCAAGCTGGACGAAGCGACGCGCTACCTGCGCGACCAGGCGCAGCAATATCGCGACGAGCCCAAGCTGCAGGAATTACTGGCCAAGGCCTACGCGGCGCAGGGAAAGCTGGCCTTGCAGCATATCGCGCTGGCCGAGTCGTATGCGCTCAGCGGCGGCAAGCAGGCGGCGCTGGACCAGCTGGTCATCGCGCGCAAGGCGAACGATGCCTCGTTCTACGACATGGCTTTGATCGATGCGCGCGAACGCGAGCTCAAGGAGCTGCGCCGCGAAGAGCTGAAGGAAGCTAAGAAGAAGGAGTAGCGGGCAAGCGCGTGAAGCCGAACAGGTGCGGCACTTCATCGCGCCGGATGCGCTGCACCGGCACCAGCTTCTCCCGATAACGCAAGCCCACCTCGCCGGCGCCGCCTTCCAGCCACGCCATCAGCGCCTCATCCGGCAGCGGCGCGCCGGCGCGCTCCATCATCGTCATCACCTGCGCCACATCGCGGTCGTCGACCTGCGCGACCCTGGCGCCACCTTCGACGATCACCTCGCCAAGCTCGGTCATGAACGCGCGCGTCAATGCCGCGAGTGGCTCGCCAGTATGCAGCACCAGCCCGTGCTGCGGGTCGGTGCGCGCGATGAACGGCGTCGCTTCCAGGTTCAGGTACACGCGCTGCGGCCCGTTCTGGAAATACCAGCAGCCGCGCGCATCGGCCATGTAGTTGCGGTTGATAAAGCCGAGCAGCGCCTGCTGGACCACCTTGTCGCCGGCCAGGTCCAGATGCTGGGCGCGCTCGTCGCGCATGCGCCAGTTGCCGCGCGCATCGAGCCCCAGCCAGCCGTAGCAGTGCGGCACATCGGGCCACTTGACCATGGCCTTCTTGACGATCTCATCCATGGTGTCCTTTGCCTTCGAGGAAATGCAGCATCTTGCGTGGCAGCCAGTCGAGCCGGCCGGGCAGGGCGCCGTTGGCGAAGCCCACGTGGCCGCCGTGGGCCGGATAGTCGAGCGTCACGTGGGGCGACGCCCGTTCGGGCAGGTGCACGCCCGGCAGGAAGGGATCGTTGCGGGCGTTCAGCACCAGCGTCGGCACCGTGATGTCGCCCAGCACGTGCTTGGCGCTGGCGCGGTTCCAGTAATCGTCGGTGTCGCGGTAGCCGTGCAGCGGCGCGGTCACCACGTTGTCGAATGCGTACAGGTCGCGCGCATTGAGCAGCGCGGCGCGGTCGAACAGGCCGGGGAACTGGTCCAGCTTGGCCAGGCACTTCGGTTTCAGCGAGTGCAGGAACATGCGCGTGTACACCATGTTCAGGCCCGACGACAGCGATTCGCCGCCGCGCGCCAGGTCGAGCGGGGCCGACACCGCGCAGGCCGCATCGACGAATTCGGCCTGGTGCTGCGACTCGCCCAGCCAGCGCAGCAGCGCATTGCCGCCCAGCGACACGCCGGTCGCATACAGCTTGCCGGTGGCGCGTTCGCGCAGGCGCCGGATGATCCAGTCGATCTCGCCCGCGTCGCCCGAATGGTAGAAGCGCGGCGCCAGATTCAGTTCGCCGGAACAGCCGCGGAAATGCGGGATGGCGCCCGACCAGCCGCGCGATGCCACCGCGGCCATCAGGGCGCGCGCATAGTGGCTGTCGGACGAGCCTTCCAGCCCGTGGAACAGCACCACGAAAGGCTGGCCCGGTTGGCCGTCGACGAAATCGACATCGATGAAGTCGCCGTCATGCGCGTCCCAGCGTTCGCGCCGGAACGCGACCGGCGGCTTGGCGATGCACAGCGCGGGGTAGATGGTCTGCAGGTGCCCGCTGGGCAGCCACAGTGGCGCGGTGTAATGCACGGCGTCCTCAGTGCAGGCTGGACGCCGCGTGGCCCGCCGGCACCGGACCGGGCGCGACCGAGACGTGATGCAGCACCATGCGCCAGCCTTGCGGCGTTTTCATGTAGACGTTGGTGGCGACCAGGTGCGCCGGTTCGGCGGTGCCGGTGGCGGTGACGCCTTCGACAACCGTGTGGACCGAGCTCATCAAGTTGTTGGTTTCGTGCAGCTGGGAGGGGCGGATCTGCAGGCCGCCGCGTTCGAGGATCGCGACCCAGGATTGCTGGATCGCCGCGTGGCCGTGCAGGCGCGGGCCGCCCGGGTGGATGCAGACGATTTCCTCGTCTTCGGCCCAGAGCGCCATCAGGGCCTCGACGTCGGCCCGGTTCAGCGCTTCGTAGAACGCGGCCTCGACTTCGGCGGCGCTGCCATTGAGTTGTTTGCCTTTTTTCATGCGATCTCCGGCGCGGCCGACAGGTGCTCGGCGTTTAGTGGTGCGACAGGACGGTGCCTGGTTTGAGGCAGTATTCGGTGCCACAGTACGGGCACTTGGCTACGCCATCATGACCGAAATCGAGGAACACGCGCGGATGCGAGGACCACAGCGGCATGGCGGGATTCGGGCAATGGGCTGGCAAGTCGTTCGCGCCCAGTTCGACCGCGGGGATTTTCTTATCGTTCATGGATTCTCCGTCAAGCTACGCAAAAGCTCGATTTTAGACGATTCGGGCGGAATGCCCCAGCAGCGCGGCAGAAACCGCAGCTCTCGCTGCGCTGCGCATTACTTACATTGTCCCCGCCTGCGCAGGGACGATGTAACTTTAGGGGGACTCTACGGCTCTTGGCCAATTTGGCCCGCTCTCGGCAGCATTTGTGAATGCTCGGTAAAATAGCCGCTTGCCTCCAGAATTGCCCCCAATGCCCCGCTCTCCCTCCGCCTGCCGTAGCAGGAAAATCCCATGACCGGCCTCAGCCAGGCCCGCGACGCGGCCATCCCGCGCCCGCCCGACGAAGACCCGGCACTGTGGCGCGAAGGCCTCAAGGCCGGCCTGCCATCCCTGTTCGGTATCGCCGCCTGGGGCATGGTGGTCGGCGTGGCCATGGTCAAGAGCGGCCTCTCGGTGCCGCAGTCGCTGGTCATGACGCTGCTGGTGTTCGCCGGCTCGGCCCAGTTGGCGTCCTTGCCGCTGATCCTGGCCAATGCCCCGATCTGGGTCATCCTGGCCACCGCGCTGGTGGTCAACCTGCGTTTCGTGATCTTTTCGGCCCTGATGGCGCCCCATTTCGCCCACCTGCCCTGGCGCCAGCGCTTCCTGCTCGGCTATGTGTCGGGCGACATGACGGTCGCCATCTTCATGCAGCGCTTTCCCAGCGAGACACCGGCCCTGGGCAAGGTGTCCTACCTGAAGGGCTTGCTGTACCCGAACTGGAGCGCCTGGCAGATCGGTTCGATCGCCGGCATCTTCCTCGGCAGTGCCATCCCGGCCGAATGGGGCCTGGGCTTTGCCGGCAGCCTGGCCATCCTGTGCATCCTGGTGCCGATGATTATCAACAGCGCCGCCCTGTGCGGCGTGCTGGTGGCCGGCGCCACGTCGGTGCTGGCCTATGGCTTCCCCTACAAACTGGGCCTGTTGAGCGCCGTGGTGCTGGGCATGGGTACTGCCATGCTGATCGAAGAATTGCTGGAAAAAAGGAAGCCCCATGGCTGATTGGGAAATCTGGGTCACCATCGCCGCGCTGACCGTCGCCACCGCCGCCACGCGCAGCTCGTTCTGGCTGGTCGGCCACCACATCACGATCCCGAAACGGGTCCAGGAAATGCTGCGCTACGCCCCGGCTTGCGCGCTGGCGGCGATCATCGCGCCGGACATGCTGCTCGTGTCCGACCATCCGCTGGTGGTCAGCCTGGCCAACCCCAAGCTGCTGGCCGGCGTGGCCGCCACCGTGTTTTACCTGTGGCGCAAAAACATGCTTGAAACCATCGTTTTCGGCATGCTGGTGTTCACGGCCTTGCGGATCTGGCTACATTGAAGATTTCGGTTCCTGCTTGCGGTAAAATAGCGTTCTTTTATCACCACCCCTGCGGATCGCCATGCACGCTGTTCTCAATTTCACCCGTTTGCAAGACCTGATCGACCAACACGCCCTGGCCGGCAAACGCGTGTTCATCCGCGCCGATTTGAACGTGCCGCAGGACGATGCCGGCAAGATCACCGAAGATACGCGCATCCGCGCTTCGGTGCCGGCGATCGCCGCGTGCCTGAAGGCGGGCGCCGCCGTCATGGTCACCTCGCACCTGGGCCGTCCGACCGAAGGCGAATTCAAGCCGGCCGACAGCCTGGCGCCGGTCGCCGCGCGCCTGGCCGAGCTGCTCGGCCAGCCGGTCACGCTGAAACAGGACTGGGTCGATGGCGTCGAGGTCGCGCCCGGCCAGGTGGTGCTGCTGGAAAACTGCCGCGTCAACAAGGGCGAAAAGAAGAATTCCGACGAGCTGGCCCAGAAAATGGCCGCGCTGTGCGACATCTACGTCAACGACGCCTTCGGCACCGCGCACCGCGCCGAGGCGACCACGCACGGCATCGCCAAGTTCGCCAAGGTCGTGTGCGCCGGTCCCTTGCTGGCCGCCGAACTCGATGCGCTGGGCAAGGCGCTGGGCGCGCCCAACCGTCCGCTACTGGCCATCGTGGCCGGCTCCAAGGTCTCGTCCAAGCTGTCCATCCTCAAGGCGCTGGCCGACAAGGTCGACAACCTGATCGTCGGCGGCGGCATCGCCAACACCTTCATGAAAGCGGTCGGCCTGAACATCGGCAAGTCGCTGGTCGAAGCCGACCTGGTGAGCGAAGCGAAAGCGATCATCGACATGATGGCCGCGCGCGGCGCCACGGTGCCGATTCCGGTGGACGTGGTGTGCGCCAAGGAATTCTCGCCGGCGGCCATCGCCACGGTCAAGAACGTGGCCGACGTCGCCGACGACGACATGATCCTCGACATCGGCCCGGTCACGGCAGCGACGCTGGCGGCGCAAATCGCCAAGGCCGGCACCATCGTCTGGAACGGGCCGGTCGGCGTGTTCGAATTCGACCAGTTCGGCAACGGCACCAAGACGCTGGCGCTGGCGATCGCCGACTCGAGCGCATTTTCGATTGCTGGCGGCGGCGATACCCTCGCGGCCATTGCCAAGTACGACATCACCGACAAAATCGGTTACATCTCTACGGGCGGCGGCGCCTTCCTCGAATTCCTCGAGGGGAAAACCCTGCCGGCAGTTGAAATTCTGCTGCAACGCAGTTCCTCGTAATTCAACAGCGCAGCCCGACGGCTGCGCTTTTACTTGAAGGATCTCTATGTATCGTGGTACCAAGATCGTCGCAACCATCGGACCGGCTTCGACCGACTTCGACATTCTCGTTCGCATGATTGAAGCGGGCGTCGATGTCGTTCGTTTGAATTTTTCCCACGGCAAGGCACAAGACCATATCGACCGGGCCACGCTGGTCCGGAGCGCGGCCGCCCATTGCGGGCGCGAAGTGGCGATCATGGCCGATATGCAGGGTCCCAAGATCCGCGTCGGCAAATTTGAAGAAGGCAAGATCTTCCTCGAAAACGGCGACAAGTTCATCCTCGACGCCAAGTGGGGCGACAACGGCGAACTGGGCAACCAGGATCGCGTCGGCCTCGACTACAAGGCGCTGCCGCGCGACGTGCGTCCCGGCGACAAGCTGCTGCTCAACGACGGCCTGATCGTGCTGATCGTCGAACGCATCCTGGGCCACGAAATCTTCACCGTGGTCAAGGTCGGCGGCGAGCTGTCGAACAACAAGGGCATCAACCGCCAGGGCGGCGGCCTGACCGCGCCGGCCCTGACCGCCAAGGACATGGAAGACATCAAGACGGCCATGAGTTTCCAGGCCGACTACCTGGCGATCTCGTTCCCGAAAAGCGCGACCGACATGGAAATGGCGCGCCAGCTGGCCAATATCGCCGGCGAGGCTTACCACCACAAGCCGAAGATGATCGCCAAGATCGAGCGGGCCGAAGCCATTCCGGTGCTGCAGGAAATCCTCGACGCGTCCGACGGCATCATGGTCGCGCGTGGCGACCTGGCCGTGGAAGTGGGCAATGCCGCCGTGCCGGCGCTGCAAAAGCGCATGATCCGCATGGCGCGCGAGTCGAACAAGCTGGCCATTACCGCGACCCAGATGATGGAGTCGATGATTTTCAACGCCGTGCCGACCCGCGCCGAAGTGTCGGACGTGGCCAACGCCGTGCTGGACGGCACCGACGCCGTGATGACGTCGGCCGAAACCGCGTCCGGCAAGTACCCGATCGAAACGGTCGAGATGATGGCGGCGATCTGCGCCGAAGCCGAACAGTCCGAGTACAACAAGCTCGACGCCGACTTCCTCAACGTGCGCTTCAGCCGCATCGACCAGTCGATCGCTTACGGCGCGCTGTTCACCGCGCACCACCTGCGCGTGAAGGCCATCGTGGCGCTGACCGAGTCCGGCTCGACCGCACTGTGGATGAGCCGGCACAGCATCGACACCCCGATTTACGCGCTGACCCCGAGCGTGCCGACCCAGCGCAAAGTCTCGCTGTACCGCAATGTGCGCGCCTACCACCTGATGCAAACGGGCGACACCAACGCCGTGCTGCGCCAGGCCGAAGCGTTGATGGTCGCCAAAGGCATCGTCAAGAAGGGTGACATGATCGTCGTCACCTGGGGCGAGCCGATGGGCCAGGTCGGCGGCACGAACGCACTGAAAATCGTGCGCATCGGCGAGTTTGATTAAATAGCGTTAGACGTATTTCTTAGTTCAGTATTTAGCACCGATTAATTAGCACGTCGTCCCCGCGCAGGCGGGGATCCATAGCACCATCGCATTTTGCCGGCGAGTGCATGCACCGGATTGTTCACAGGTGCTATGGGTCCCCGCTTTCGCGAGGACGACGGGCGGCAGCCGGCGCCTATCCCGCGCCAGCTGTGTTTGCTGTAACAGCTGCGCGCTATCCCGCGCGTTCCGGCAACACAACCAGTTTCTTATTGTTTGGAGTTTTACCATGTCCCTCGTATCCATGCGTCAACTGCTGGACCATGCCGCCGAAAACGGTTATGGCCTGCCTGCGTTTAACGTCAACAACCTCGAACAGGTGCAGGCCATCATGGCTGCCGCCGACGCGGTCAATTCGCCGGTCATCATGCAAGCGTCCGCGGGCGCCCGCAAGTACGCCGGCGAAGCGTTCCTGCGCCACCTGATCGAAGCGGCAGTCGAAGCCTATCCGCACATCCCGGTCGTCATGCACCAGGACCACGGCCAGTCGCCGGCGGTGTGCATGACCGCGATCCGCTCCGGCTTCACTTCGGTGATGATGGACGGCTCGCTCGAAGCGGACGGCAAGAGCGTCGCCTCGTACGAGTACAACGTGGAAGTGTCGCGCGAAGTGGTCAAGTTCTCGCACGCGATCGGCGTCACCGTCGAAGCCGAACTGGGCGTGCTCGGTTCGCTCGAGACGATGAAGGGCGACAAGGAAGACGGCCACGGCGCCGAAGGCACGATGACGCGCGAGCAGCTGCTGACCGACGTCGCCCAGGCCGCCGACTTCGTCCAGCGCACCCAGTGCGACGCGCTGGCGATCGCCATCGGCACCTCGCACGGCGCCTACAAGTTCACCCGCAAGCCAACCGGCGACATCCTGGCGATCGACCGCATCAAGGAAATCCACGCGCGCATCCCGAACACCCACCTGGTGATGCACGGTTCGTCGGCAGTGCCGCAGGAACTGCTGGCCATCATCCGCGAATTCGGCGGCGACATGAAGGAAACCTATGGCGTGCCGGTCGAAGAAGTCCAGGAAGGCATCCGCCACGGCGTTCGCAAGATCAACATCGACACCGATATCCGCCTGGCGATGACGGCTGCCGTGCGCAAGTACCTGTTCCAGAATCCGGGCAAATTCGATCCGCGCGACTTCCTGAAGCCGGCGCGCGAAGCGGCGATGGATATCTGCAAGGCGCGTTTCCTGTCGTTCGGCTGCGAAGGCCAGGCCGGCAAGATCAAGCCGATCACGCTGGAAAAAATGGCTGAGCGCTACGTCAAGGGCGAGCTGTCGCAAATCGTCAAGTAATCGGCACAAGCACGCGCCTTCGGGCGCGTTTTTACCACCGCATTTACCATCGCATTTACCATGTATACAGGCAGCTGCCTCTGTGGCGCAGTACGCTACGAGATCCATGGCCAGGTCGATCGCACCAGCAAATGCTGGTGTAAAATGTGCCAAAAGCAACATGGTGCGGCCTTCGGTCCCTATGCCAACGTGGCGGCCAGTGCCCTGCAATGGGTGCAGGGCACGGACGCAATTACCCGCTATGCATCATCGGCCGGCGTTGAGCGCGCGTTCTGCAAGGTGTGCGGTTCGAACCTGACCTGGCAGTCGGTGATCCAGCGCGACCGTATCGCGGTCACCCTGGGCACCTTCGACACACCCTACGAAGGCCAGGTTGTGCACGACCTGCATCTCGAAAGCAAACCGGGCTGGCTGCCCTAACACCTCAAGGAATCACATGTCTGGCGTTCTCGAAACAAACCTGAAGTCCCTGCCTTTCCTGCACCGCGGAAAAGTGCGCGACATTTACGCCGTCGGCGACGACAAGCTGCTGGTCATCCAGACCGACCGCCTGTCCGCTTTCGACGTCATCCTGAACGAGCCTATCCCGGAAAAGGGCAAGATTCTGACGGCCATGTCCAACTTCTGGTTCGCCAAATACAAGGACCTGATGCCCAACCACGATACCGGCATCGATCCGGTCTCGCTGGTGGCGCCGGAGGAGCGCGCTCAGGTCGACGGGCGCGCCATCGTGGTCAAGAAAATGACGCCGCTGGGGATCGAAGCGATCGTGCGCGGCTACCTGATCGGTTCCGGATGGAAGGATTACCAGAAGACGGGCAAGGTGTGCGGCATCGATTTGCCGGCCGGCCTGCAGGAAGCGCAGAAGCTGCCGCAGGTGCTGTTTACGCCGTCGACCAAGGCCCCGGCCGGCGCGCACGATGAAAACATCTCGTTCGAGCAGGCCGAGCAGATCGTCGGCGCCGACATCGCGCGCCAGGTGCGCGACTACGCGATCGCGCTGTACACGGCCGCTGCCGAATACGCGGCCACGCGCGGCATCATCATCGCCGACACCAAGTTCGAATTCGGCCTCGACGAGCAGGGCACCGTGCACCTGATCGATGAAATCCTCACCCCCGACTCGTCGCGCTTCTGGCCGATGTCGAGCTACCAGGTCGGCATGTCGCCGCCGTCGTACGACAAGCAGTTCGTGCGCGACTACCTCGAGACCCTGACCGACTGGAACAAGGCCGCGCCAGCGCCGGCCGTGCCGGACGAGGTAATCGCCAAAACGCGCGCCAAGTACGTCGAGGCGCTCGAGCGCCTGACCGGCACCACCGTGAAGGCCTGAGCATGAGCGCCACCGCAGCAACGGCGCCCCTGGTGGGCATCGTCATGGGTTCGTCGTCCGACTGGGACGTCATGCAGCACGCCGTCAACATGCTCAAGGATTTCGGCGTCCCGTTCGAAGCCCAGGTCGTCTCGGCGCACCGCATGCCCGACGAGATGTTCGCCTATGCAGAAAGCGCGCGTGAGCGCGGCCTGCGCGCCATCATCGCCGGCGCCGGCGGCGCGGCCCACCTGCCAGGCATGATCGCCGCCAAGACCATCGTGCCGGTGCTGGGCGTGCCGGTCCCGTCGCGCTACTTGTCGGGCAAGGATTCGCTGCTGTCGATCGTGCAGATGCCCAAGGGCATACCGGTGGCCACGTTCGCCATCGGTGAAGCCGGTGCGGCCAACGCCGCGCTGGCCGCGATCGCGATGATCGCCTGCACCGACGCCGCCCTGGCCGAGAAACTCCAGCAATTTCGCCTGCAGCAAACTGCCGCTGCCAAGGCCATGACGCTGCCAGTATGACGATGCCGCACGCTCCTTTCCTGCCGCCTGCGCGGCTCGGCGTGATGGGCGGCGGCCAGCTGGGCCGCATGTTCGTGCACGCGGCCCAGGCCATGGGCTACAAGGTGGCCGTGCTGGAAGCGGCGCCCGACAGTCCTGCAGGGCAAGCCGCCGACAGCCTGATCGCGGCCGGCTACAGCGACGCACTGGCCCTGGCCCAGCTCGGGCAATCGTGCGTGGCGGTCACCACCGAATTTGAAAACGTGCCGGCCGACAGCCTGGCGCTGCTGGCCACCCATGCCTTCGTGGCGCCAGGCGCATCCTGCGTGGCGATCGCCCAGGACCGCATCGCCGAGAAGCGCTTCCTGGCCGGCTGCGCGGCGCGCTCGGGGGTGCCACCGGCGCCGCACAAGACCATCGCCACGGACGCCGACATCGACGCCATCGACGAGCTGCTGCTGCCAGGCATCCTGAAGACGGTGCGCATGGGTTACGACGGCAAGGGCCAGGCCGTGGTGCGCACGCGCGACGACGTGCGCGCGGCGTTTGGCGCCATGGGCGGCGTCACCTGTCTGCTCGAGAAAATGCTGCCGCTGGCCTACGAAGTGTCGGTGCTGACCGCGCGCGGCTTTGATGGCGCCTCGGTGGTCTATCCGATCGCCGAAAACGTGCACCGCGACGGCGTCTTGTTTACCACCACCGTGCCGGGCCCGAACGTGTCGCCCGACTGCGCCGCCAGGGCCCAGCAGGCGGCCCGCGTCATCGTGGAAGAGCTCGCTTACGTGGGCGTGCTGTGCATCGAATTTTTCGTGCTGACCGACGGTTCGCTGATCGTCAATGAAATGGCGCCGCGTCCGCACAACAGCGGCCACTACACGATGGATGCGTGCGTGACCAGCCAGTTCGCGCAGCAGGTACGCGCCATGGCGCGCTTGCCGCTGGGCGAGGTGCGCCAGCATTCGGCCGCCGTGATGCTCAATATTCTGGGCGACCTCTGGTTCGCGGCCGATGCCACCACCCAGCGCGAGCCGGCCTGGGCCGAGCTGCTGGCCTTGCCGGGCGCCTGTTTGCACCTGTACGGCAAGGAGCAGGCGCGGCGCGGCCGCAAGATGGGTCATGTGACTTTCGTCGCGCCCACCCTGGCGCTGGCCCAGGCGCAGCTGGCGGCCGCTTGCGCCATCCTCGGCATCGCGGCGTGAGCATGACGCCGGACGGCGCACCCGGGCTGGCCGCCATCGCCGAGGCCGCACGCTTGCTCGCGCAAGGCCAGCTGGTGGCGTTCCCGACCGAAACGGTGTACGGCCTGGGCGCCGACGCCGAGAATCCGGCCGCGGTCGCGCGCATCTACGCGGCCAAGGGCCGCCCGCAAGACCATCCGGTGATCGTGCACCTGGCGCCGGACGCCGACCTGGCTTACTGGGCCAGCGAGATTCCCGCCGAAGCGCGGCAGCTGGCCGCCGCCTTCTGGCCCGGCCCGCTGACGATGATACTCAAGCGCGCCTTGCATATTCCCGACGCCGTCTCCGGCGGCCAGGACACGGTCGGCCTGCGCTGCCCGTCGCATCCGGTCGCGATCGCCCTGCTGCAAGCCTTCAAAGGCGGCAAGGGCGGCGTGGCCGCGCCGTCGGCCAACAAGTTCGGCAATGTCAGCCCGACCACGGCCGCGCACGTGCGCGACGAATTCGGCGCCGACGGCACGCTCGCGCTGGTGCTCGACGGCGGCCAGAGCCAGGTCGGGATCGAATCGACCATCGTCGACCTGTCGCGCCTGGACAGCCACGGCCCGGTACTGTTGCGTCCTGGCCACATCAGCGCCGAAGCGATTGCCGCCGTGATCGACCGCTTGCCGGCCGCGCCGGACGCTGCCGCGCCGCGCGCGTCGGGCACGCTGGCCTCGCATTACGCGCCGCACACGCCGGTGGCGATGCAGCCGACCGCGGTACTGGCCGCGACCCTGGCCCAGATGGCCGCGGCCGGCAGGAAAGTCGCGCTGATCCATTATTCTGACTTGCCTGGCGCCCATGCCACGCTGCGGCTGCCGGCCTCGCCGGAGGGTTTTGCCCACGCGTTGTATGCGGCGCTGCGGGCCATGGACGGCAGCGCAGCCGACCTGATCCTGGTGGAAGCGCCGCCGCAGGGCGGGCCATGGCGGGGGGTGAACGACCGTTTGCGGCGCGCGGCCCACGGTTCTGTTGGTATTGTGCACGGACTGCTGAATAAGCACGCCGGTTAATTGTCCCTGCGGCATGTGCGTTGCTATAATCCACAACATTCCGGCTCACGCAATCAGGCTTTTCGGGTGTTGCATCTAACCGACAACCGGTCCTGTTTATTCCTATACAAGAATGGGGAAGACTGGCATATTAGCTGGGTTGCGAATAGCACGCGCGTTCGTTTTACACCAATAAAATGTTTATCTAGGAGACACAATGCGTCAAACCAATTTTGCGCTGGCTTTACTGGCGGCAGCCGCTCTCACCGCTTGCGGCGGCAGCGATTCGAATAACAGCGCAGCGCCGGCCAAGCCAGTGTTCGCTGCGCAGATCTCGTTTGGCGACAGCCTGTCCGACGTCGGCACCTATGCGGTCGGCACGGTCGCGGCCCTGGGCGGCGGCAAGTACACGATCAACGGCAACAACATCGCCATCAACCCTGCACTGCACGGCAAGAACTGGACCGAGCTGATGGCCGCCCAGATGGGCCTGGCCGCACCTTGCGCCGCCGTGACTGGCCTGGACGGTGTTGCCGCCCAAGGCTTCGCGGTGCCTGTTGTGAAAAACCTCACTTGCACCGGCTATGCCCAGGGCGGTTCGCGCGTGACCAATCCTGTCGGTCCCGGCAACAAGTTGACTGGCGCCGCCATCGGCCAACTGACTTATCCACTGGTGCAGCAAGTTGCCGATCACCTGCAACGGGCCGGTGGCCTGTTCAAGTCGACCGACATCGTCTACGTATTGGCTGGCGGTAACGACGCGCTGGCATTGCTCGGTCAACTGACCGCTGCCGCCACGGCGGCCGGCAATGCCGCAGGCGCCAAAGCGGGCGGCGCAGCCCTGATCGATACGCTGTCGACCTCGCTGGCATCGGGCGCCACCAACCCGGCCACCGCCAAGACCGCCATCGCCACTGCGATGGCCACCGAAGCGGCGCGCGCGGGCAGCACCAGCACCACCATCGTCCAGGTCGGCGTCGGCACCGCCGCTGCGCAGCCGGGCAACCTGGCTGTCGGTAACCCTGCCGTGTATGGCCCGATGGTTGCTGCGGCCACCACCGCCGCCAATGCCGCTGGCGCTGCCGCCGGTGCCGCCGCCGGTGCCGCCTATGGCGCCGCCAACGGTCCTGCACTGGTACCGGTGATGGCCCAGGCCGGCGCCGATCTGGCTGCCCTGATCCGTACCCAGATTATCGGCAAGGGCGCGACCCACGTCGTGCTGCTGAACCTGCCAGATCTGGGCAGCTCGCCTTCGGGCAAGTCGCAGTCGGCATCGAGCCAGCAACTGATCGCCGGCATGGTGTCGGGCTTCAACATTGCGCTGCGCGTCGGCATCGATGGCCTGGACGACAAGATCCTGTTCGTCGACGTCTTCACCGCCAGCCAGAACCAGGTGCTGAACCCAGCAGCGTACGGCATCTCGAACGCGACCACGCCAGCCTGCGGTCCCAACGCACTGGGCACCACGTCGCTGGTGTGCAAAGCGGGTGTCGGCGGTAACGTCATCGCCGGCGATGTCAGCCATTATCTGTTCGCCGACGATGTGCACCCTGCGCCATATGGCCAGACCCTGATCGCCAAGATGGTGGCCGATTCGCTGATCGCGCGCGGCTGGCTGTAAGCCCGACCGACCTTTCCCGGCGCGCCACGCGCCGGGCAGAAATGCCGCTCGGCCCCAGGCTGAGCGGCATTTTTTCATGCACGCGCCATCGAATCGCGCACTGCTGCACACTGGCATCTTTCAGCAAGTACATTGTCATGAAAGCGCAAGACGAGAGCAGTGCCCGCAATTAGTCTGGCAGTCGGAGTAGTCGAACCGGTCTGCATTCATTCATCAAAAATAGTCATCATCAGGAGACACAATGCGTCAAACTAATTTCGTGCTGGCAGTGCTGGCGGCAGCCGCCCTGGCTGCCTGCGGCGGCGGCAGCAACGGCACCAGCGCCAGCGAGCAAGCGCTCAAGACCCAATTTTCGGCCATGGTGTCGTTCGGCGACAGCCTGTCGGACGTCGGCACCTACAACGTCGGCACCATCAAGGCCGCCGGCGGCGGCAAGTTCACCATCAACGGCGACAATACGGCCGTCAATCCTGCGCTGACGGGCAAGAACTGGACCGAAGTGATGGCCACCCAGTTAGGCCTGGCGGCGCCGTGCGCGGCCCAGACCGGCCTCGAAGGCGACCCGACCAAGGGCTTCTCGGTCCCCGTCGTCAACAACCTGAGCTGCACCAGCTATGCCCAGGGCGGCGCCCGCGTGAGCAATCCGGTCGGCCCTGAAAACAAGCTGACCGGCTCCGCGCTCGGCCTGCTGACGATGCCTGTGCTGAGCCAGATTAATCTGCACCTGAGCCGCAACGGCGGCAAATTCAGCGGCACCGAAGTGGTGTTCGTCACCGTCGGCGGCAACGATGCGCTGATGCTGCTGGGCCAGATGAAGGCGGGCGCGACCGCTGCCGGACAAGCTGCCGGTGCGGCCGAAGGCGCACGGGTCGGCAACCTGACCTTCGTGCAAACCCTGGTCGGCCTGCTGGCACAGGGCGCCACCAATCCGCAGACCGCGGCAGCGGCCATTGGCGCGGCAGCCGGCGCCGAAGCGGCGCGCCCGGGCAGCACCAGCGCGACCATTGTTGGCGTGGCGGTCGGCGCGGCCGCTATCCAGCCAGGCAACGCGGCGGTCGCCCAGCCTGCCGTCTACGGTCCGATGGTGGTGGTGGCGCAAAACACCGCCGCCACGGCCGGCGCTGCCGCCGGTGCAACGGCGGGCGCCGCTGCCGGCGCCGCCTATGCCGCCGCCCAGGCGCCAGTACTGGTGACCGCGATGGGCACTGCCGGCGCCGAGCTGGCTGGCATCGTCAAGGCCCAGATCGTGGCCAAGGGCGCCAATTACGTGGTGGTCAACAACCTGCCCGACCTGGGCGGTTCGCCGGCCGGCAAGGCGCAGGATGCCAACACCCAGGCCCTGATCAACACCATGGTCAGCACCTTCAATGCGCAGCTGCTCGCTGGCATCACGGGCGACGCCAAGATCGTCTACGTCGACCTGTGGTCCACCAGCCACGACCAGGTCATTAATCCGGCGATTTACGGCCTGAGCAACACGTCGACCCCGGCCTGCGGCCCCAACGCGCTCGGCACGACGGCGCTGGTGTGCAATGGCACGAACCTGATCAAGGGCGATGTCAGCCACTTCATGTTTGCCGACGACACCATGCCGACGCCGTACGAAAACACGCTGATCGCCAAATTCGTGGCCAAGGAAATGATCGTCAAGGGCTGGCTGTAAGTCGGCCGCGTCAACCAATTAGAATTCGGAGAAAAAATGAAATTACGTTTGCATAGTGTCGCCATCCTGCTGGCCGCGATCGCCGCAGCGCCAGCCGCGTCGGCGCAATCGGCCGGGCAGTGGACCGTCAAGGCCGGGGTCGGCAAGATCACGCCCAAAGTCACCAGCGGCGACGTCAGCGCACCTGCGCTGCCGGGCAGCAAGGCCGATGTGGGCCCGGACACCCAGCCGGTGTTCGCCGCGGCCTATGGCCTGACCGACAACCTCGGGGTCGAACTCGACCTGGGCCTGCCGTACACCCACGAGATTTCGGGTGCCGGCGCGATCCAGGGCGTGGGCGTGCTCGGCACCGTCAAGTCGCTGCCGCCGACGCTGTTCGTGCACTACCGCTTCTTCAAGCCGGACGCGCTGGTGCGTCCGTACGCGGGCCTGGGCGCGACCTACGCCTATTTCACCGACGAGACCGGCTCCGGCAAGATGACGGCGCTCAGCGACATCGGCGGTCCGCCGACCACCTTCACGATCAAGAGCAAGCTGGCAGCCACGTTCCAGGTCGGGGTCGCGGTCAACATCAACGCGCGCTGGTTCGTCGACGCCAACATCAGCAAGACCTGGTTGAAGACGCAAGTCAATTTCTCGTCCGGACAGAGGCAGGACATGCAACTCGATCCGCAGGCAGTGACGCTGGCGCTGGGCTACAAGTTCTGATGGCCTGACGCGCAGTAAAGCCGCCGCGGCGGAAAAACCGTTCAGTGCAAACTGAGCGGTTTTTTTTCGTTCAAAAAAACAACATACGATGACATAAATACATCGAATTCATGCCTGGTGGCAATTTTCACGCTACACTGTTTTGGTCGAAATGCCCTCAACACGCGGGGCTTCGGCGCCGGCGCCCGCAACCCTGTACCTGTTGCAGGCGCTTCCAGAAAGCGCCAGTCGCTAGTACCCGGCCCTATCCCGCCGCTCCATTTCGCTCTATCGCTCCTCCAGGAAGTTGCCTTGCGCATGTTCTGGGGCCACCTGTTCATCCCGTGCCGCGCGCAGCGGGAGACGGCAAACAAGGGATTTTTTCGGGACACCATCGACATGAATTTCAAAAATCTCAGCATCGCTCACAAACTCGCGCTCGCTTTCGGCGCCGTGGCCGTCGTGCTGGCTGCGCTCGCCGCGCTCGCCTACACGCGCATCGGCGTGCTCGAGCACCAGATCAAGGTCACCAACAACGAGGAATTTCCGCAGATCGAATTGAACCACCACATCAAGGATGAGCTCAACCAGGTTGCCCGCAACATGCGCAACCTGCTGCTGATGAGCGACGCGACCGCCCTCGCGAAGCAGGTCGACACGCTCGAAGCGAGCAGCAAGGGCATCGTCGACACGATCGCCAAGCTCGACCGAGTGATGCTGACGGCGGCCGAACTGGCCGACCAGCAAGTTTTGCGTGCGGCTGCCGGGCAATTCCTCGGGCTCAAGACGCGTTTCGTGAGCCTGGTCGGCGCGGGCGAGGCGGACCAGGCCAAGGCCCTGTTGCTGACCGACTTGCGCGATGCCCAGCTGGCATTCCAGAACACGATCGACAAGGCCATTGCCGACCAGACCGTGGTCGTGGATGCGGGCGGCGACGTGGCCGAAGCGCTGGCCGAGAGCACCCGCACCCTGATACTGTGGCTGGCCTGCGCCGCCGTTGCCGCCTGTGCGCTGATCGCTTTCCCGACCACCCGCAGCATCACCGTGCCGCTGCGCTCGGCGGTCGCGGTCGCGCGCCGGGTGGCCGATGGCGACCTGACCAGCGTGATCGTGGTCAGCAGCACCAACGAGACCGGCCAACTGCTGCTGGCGCTGCAGGGCATGAATGGCGCGCTGGCGCGCATCGTCGGCGGCGTGCGCGACGGCACCGTGGCGCTGGCCACTGGCGCGGCGCAGATCGCCAGCGGCAACCTGGACCTGTCGGCGCGCACCGAGCAGCAGGCCGGCGCGCTGGAAGAGACCGCGTCGTCGATGGAAGAGATGACGTCGACGGTGCGCCAGAATGCCCACAATGCGCGCCAGGCGAATGCCTTGGCCGCCACGGCTTCGGCGGTCGCGCAAAAAGGCGGCGCGGTCGTGGCCCGGGTGGTCGAGACGATGGACGGCATCAACGATGCGTCGCGCAAGATCGTCGACATCATCGGCGTGATCGACGGCATCGCCTTCCAGACCAATATCCTGGCATTGAACGCGGCCGTCGAGGCGGCACGGGCCGGCGAACAGGGGCGCGGCTTTGCGGTCGTGGCCAGCGAAGTGCGTAACCTGGCCCAGCGTTCGGCCGCTGCCGCCAAGGAAATCAAGGTCCTGATCGGCGATTCGGTCGAGCGCGTCGAGCTCGGTGCGCAACTGGTGGCGCAGGCCGGCCATACGATGGATGAGGTCGTCGCCAGCGTGCAGAGCGTGACCGCCATCATGGCCGAGATCAGCGCGGCCAGCCATGAGCAGGAAGCCGGCATCGAACAGATCAACCAGGCGGTGACGGAAATGGACAGCGTCACGCAGCAGAACGCCGCGCTGGTCGAGGAGGCGGCCGCAGCCGCGCAATCGCTGCAGGAGCAGTCCGACCAGCTGGCGCGCATGGTCAGCGTCTTCAAGATCGGCGCCGCGCCCGCGCGGCATGATGCAGGCTGGTCCGACGCACGCGGCGTGCGCGCTAGCGCATTGGCGCTGGCAGCCTGAGGCAAACGGCGCGGCTCAGTGCGCGCCGCTGAGCGCTAGCGTGTGCAAGCTGGGATTGGCGTCGAAGCCGCATTCCTCAGCGATCGCCGGGGACAGCATGGCGATCGCTTGCAAGCGCTCGACGGCATGCCTGCGGCACACCGAGCAGGGCGTACGCTGGTACGCCCATTCGGCAAGGCTGACGACGGCGGCTGGCTCGGCCTCCTCGCCGATGTCCACCAGGCGGCAGGTAAATTGGTGCATGTCGAAATCAGAACAGGTCAGCTTGTCGAGGCGCGCAAGTATCAATTCGTCGTCGCCGTGCGCAAGATTCTTGTTGAATAATCCCAGCAGTGCAGAGTCCGATACGGAAAAGGCCGTGTCCGCCAGATGTTTGCGCGCAAGCCTGGCCAATGCTGGATCACGCGTGTGCGACAAGGCTTCCTGTGCCGCCTGCCGTACTTGCAGATCGGTGTGTTCGGCCAATTCCAGCAAGCGCGGTTCCAGGCGGGGCAGGGCGGTGTTGGCGAACACCCACAGCAAGCGCAGGCAATGCTCCGGCGTCGTTGCGGCAAGCAGGTGTTGCAGCACTGTCGCCAGTTCGTCATCGCTCGCGTACATGCCAAAGGAGCGGTAAGCGCTGCGATACATTCCCTGCGCTGCAGCAGCGGCTAGCACGGCGTCAATTGGATATTGCTTGCGGACTCGGTCCCGATGCTTCTGGCGCCGTTCCAGCTCGGTGCCGCGCCACCGGTCATCTACCTCTCGCCGATACAGCGCGAGGTAGATGGCGAGCGCGGGATCGTGCACGGCCAACTGATCCAGTGATGCAAGCGCGGCAGGATCGTTTTCGAACCCATCCATCAAGTCGTCCGGTTGCTCGACGAATGCCTGGGGATCGGCCAGCTGGCACCGACCAAATCGGCGACCCAGTTCGGCGATGGCGGCAATCCCATCGAGCATGACCAGGGCCTGGCATCCGAAAGGGCCGCTTGCGCCCGCAAAATCCTGCGCAAGTACGTAGTCGCGCAAGGTCGATGCTGCCGCCGCATCGCCGTCGATACCCATCAGGGCAGCCAGTTTGCGTAATTGGGCTATATCGTCGTCGCTTGCCTGCGGCAGCGCCGTCAGGATGGCGTCCGAAAACCGCGGGTAGTGCGGCGTGCCCTTGAACATGCGGTACAGCCACGGCGATCGATCAGGTTCGCATTGGGAGTCATACGTCTGATTGGCGAGGCATGCCTGCAGCACCAGTTCTTCCACGCCGTCCAGGCCGTATTCGAGCACATGCATCAGCGCGCGGCCGCGGCCCTGCCGCAGCATGGTGTCAAACGCTGCCGGCTCCAGCGGGTCTGCCTTGAATGTCATGCGGTCCTTGTTTTCCGTGCAGGGGCCAAAAAAAACCCGCCGCAGCGGGTTGGTCGATCTTACAGCAGGATCACTGGAAGGCCTGGATCCCGGTCTGCGCACGGCCGAGGATCAGCGCATGGATGTCATGCGTGCCTTCGTAGGTGTTGACCACTTCCAGGTTGACCATGTGGCGGATCACGCCGAATTCGTCGGAGATGCCATTACCGCCCAGCATGTCGCGCGCAACGCGGGCGATGTCGAGCGACTTGCCGCAGGAATTGCGCTTCATCATCGAGGTGATCTCGACCGCCGCCGTGCCCGCATCCTTCATGCGGCCCAGCTGCAAGCAGCCCTGCAGGCCCAGCGTGATTTCAGTCTGCATGTCGGCCAGCTTTTTTTGCACCAGCTGGTTGGCCGCCAGCGGCCGGCCGAACTGGTGGCGGTCCAGCACGTACTGGCGCGCCTTGTGCCAGCAATCCTCGGCCGCGCCCAGCGCGCCCCAGGCGATGCCGTAGCGCGCCGAATTGAGGCAGGTGAACGGACCCTTCAGGCCGCGCACGTCCGGGAACGCGTTCTCTTCCGGGCAGAACACATTGTCCATGACGATTTCGCCGGTGATCGAGGCGCGCAGGCCGAACTTGCCGTGGATCGCAGGCGCCGACAGGCCGGCCATGCCTTTTTCCAGCACGAAGCCGCGGATCGCGCCTTCATCGTCCTTGGCCCACACGACGAACACGTCGGCCACCGGCGAATTGGTGATCCACATCTTGGCGCCCGACAGCGCATAGCCGCCCGGCACTTTCTTGGCGCGCGTGATCATCGAGCCGGGATCCGAACCGTGGTTCGGCTCGGTCAGGCCGAAGCAGCCGATCCATTCGCCGGTCGCCAGTTTCGGCAGGTATTTCTGGCGCTGTTCTTCGGTGCCGAATTCATAGATCGGCACCATCACCAGCGACGACTGGACCGACGCCATCGAGCGGTAACCGGAATCGACGCGCTCGATTTCGCGCGCGATCAGGCCGTAGGCCACGTAGTTCAGGCCCGGCCCGCCGTATTGCTCGGGAATGGTCGGTCCCAGCAGGCCCAGTTCGCCCATCTCGCGGAAAATCGACACATCCATTTTTTCGTGGCGGAACGCTTCGAGGATGCGCGGCGCCAGCTTGTCCTGGCTGTAGGCAGCGGCGGCATCGCGCACCATGCGCTCTTCATCGCTCAACTGGTTGTTCAGCAGCAGCGGGTCATCCCAGTGGAATTGGGCTTTGCGGGACGAGTCGGATCGGGTCATGGCAGTTCCTGTGGCTGTATTGACGCATTATAGGGGAATTCGCAGGCAAGTTGTATAGACTACTTGCCGAAACCTTAATTTTACCGCGTTTGCGTGCTTCCGAATTGCCCGCCGTGAAAAATGAGCGAAGGCTGGGGATGAAATGCACAGTTTTCGACTTCGCCGACGAAGATCACGTGGTCGCCCTCGGGATAGCGGCTGCGGTTGTGGCATTCGAACCAGGCCGTGACGCCCTTGAGGATAGGCTGTCCGGTGCGCGACAGCTCGAACTCGATGCCGTCGAAGGGCTTGTCGGTGCGGCGCGAGAAGCGCTGCGCCAGGTGGGCCTGCTCGGCGTTGAGGACGTTGATGACGTAATGCGAGTTGCCGCTGAAGATGGGCAGGCTGTTGGCGCCATTGCCCAGGCTCCACAGCACCAGCGGCGGATCGAGCGACACCGAATTGAAGGAACTGGCCGTCAGGCCGCGGAAGCTGCCGTCGGCCAGGCGCGTGGTGATCACGGTCACGCCGGTGGCAAACTGCGACAACGCATGGCGGAACTGCGCCGCGTCGAAGTCGCGCGCGGCCGCGCGGGGGGAGCTAGTATTCATTGGTGCCTTGTCTAATTGTGCCATTATGCCAAACTTCGCGGCCCCAAGGGGCGCCGCTTGCCATCGTTGCGCGCTTTTCAGGGATGGCACTGGCGCACACTTTGCGTTACAGTTGACACCAACTAGTAACCGACTTTGAGGTGGTGAATGACAAATGCATCGGCAACACAGGTCGCGATCCTGGGCGGCGGCTGCTTCTGGTGCCTGGAAGCGGTCTACCTGGAAACGAAAGGCGTGTCCAAGGTCGAATCGGGTTACATGGGCGGGCACGACCCGGCGCCGACCTATGACGCCGTGTGCGGCGGCGCCACCGGCCACGCCGAAGTGGTGCGCATCGAATTCGATCCGGCCATGATCAGCTACCACGACCTGCTTGAAGTCTTTTTCACGATCCACGATCCGACCACGCTGAACCGGCAGGGCAACGACATCGGCACCCAGTACCGCTCGGTGATCTTCTACGATGCGCCCGAGCAGGAAGCGACCGCGCGCCAGGTGATCGCCGAAATGGCCAATGTCTGGGACGGGCCCATCGTGACCGAGGTGGAGCCGGTGGCGACCTGGTTCCGGGCCGAGGATTACCACCAGGATTATTTCCGCCAGCACCCCTTGCAGGGCTACTGCGCCTTCGTGGTGGCGCCGAAAGTGGCCAAATTCCGTAAGACATTTAGCGACAGGTTAAAATAGCGCCGGACTGGCAGCCCGTGCACGGACTGCCTTAATTTTGCAACAGGATCGGACCTGCATGATGAAGGTAGTGATCGTCGATGACACGCACATCAATCTGGTGCTGATGTCGCGTTTGATGGAAAAGCTCGACGATGTCACGACGGTGGCGTTTCAGTCGGCGAGCGAAGCGCTGGCCTGGTGCCGGGAGAATCCCTACGACCTGCTGATCCTCGATTACATGATGCCCGACATTAACGGGCTTGAATTCATCGGCCAGCTCGACCCGGATCCGCGCGCGCGCCCGCCGGTGCTGATGGTCACGGCCAGCCAGGACGTCGAGATCCGCCACCGCGCGCTCGAGAACGGCGCCAACGATTTCCTGATCAAGCCGATCGACAAGGTCGAATTCCTGGCCCGCACGCGCAACATGCTGGCGCTGCGCAGCGCCACGCTGGCGCTCGAAAGCCGCGCCAGCTGGCTCGCCTCCGAAGTGAACAAGGCCACCGCCGAACTGCGCGCGCGCGAACAGGAAACCATCCTGCTGCTGTGCCGCGCCTCCGAATACCGCGACCCCGAGACCGGGGCCCACATCCAGCGCATGGCGCATTATTCCTGCCTGATCGCGGCCGAACTGGGCTTGTCCAACGCCGAGCAGGAGCACATCCTCAACGCGGCGCCCATGCACGATATCGGCAAGGTCGGCACGCCCGACCATATCCTGCTCAAGCCGGGGCGCCTGAACCCCGACGAAATGGAGATCATGCGCCAGCACGCGCTGATCGGCTACAACATCCTCAAGAGCAGCGAAGCGAAGATGCTGCAGCTGGCCGCCGAAATCGCCTATTCGCACCACGAGCGCTTCGACGGCACCGGCTACCCGAACGGCCTGAAGGGCGACGCGATCCCGCTGGCCGGGCGCATCGTGGCGGTGGCCGACGTGTTCGACGCGCTGACCAATGTGCGCCCGTACAAGCAGGCCTGGACGCTGGAAGCGGCCAAGAGCTTTTTGATCGATAACAGCGGCACCCACTTCGATCCGCAATGCGTCGAGGCGCTGCTGCGGCGCTGGCCGGCGGTGCTGGAAATCCGCGACCGGCTGGACGACTCGCAGACCAGGGACGCGGCCTGAGCCGGCGTTATGCGTCATAAGCAATTGGTGCGCCAGATGCGCCGCGCCTTCGGCGTCACCAGCGAAAAAGAACTGCTCGGCATGCTCGTCGCGATTGCCCAGCGCGGCGACAAGGCGCTCGCCGACGGCATCGCCGAACTGCTCGAATCGACCCACCGCAATTACGAACAATACGACCGCGACCTGCAGGTGCGCACGCGCATGCTCGACATCAGCTCCGAGGAGCTGCTGACCGCGAATGCGCAGTTGCGCGAAGAGGCGGCGCGCCAGCGCGAGGTGCTGCGTTCGCTGCAGGCGTCGGTCCAGCGCCTGACCTTCGACGCCGCCGAAGCGCCGGTCGCGCCGATCGCGCCGGACGCCGACCGCGACTTGCTGGGCCTGACCCACGCGCTCGAGCAGCTGGTCCAGCAGCGCGAGGCCGCGCGCGAACTGACCGAACAGATTCTCGACCAGTTGCCGATCCCGGTGTTCCTGAAGGACCGGGCCGGCCGCTTCGTGCGCTTCAACCGCCAGTTCCAGGAGTTCTATCACCTGACGCGCGAGCAGCTGATGGGCGCCAGGATCGAGGACTTCACGCCGCCGGCCTGGGCCGTCATCACCAAACAGGAAGACGAACAGGCCTGGCGCACCGGCCTGATGGTCAGCAGCGAACGGCGCGTGACGCAGATCGATCCGCCGATCGACCTGGTGGTCAACCGGATCGTCATCACCAGCGGCGGCGTGTCGTATCTGCTCGGTTTTTCGATCGACGTCAGCGAGCAGCGCGCCGCGCGCGACGCGATGCAGCGCGCGGTCGAATCGGCGCAGGCGGCCAGCCGCGCCAAGAGCGAATTCCTGGCCAACATGAGCCATGAAATCCGCACCCCGATGAACGGCATCCTGGGCATGACGGAGCTGGTGCTCGAGTCGCCGCTGCAGCCGGAGCAGCGCGACGACATCGCGCTGGTCAAGGCTTCGGCCGACGCGCTGCTAACGATCGTCAACGACATCCTCGACTTCTCGAAGATCGAGGCCGGCAAGCTCGATCTGGAGGAAGTGCCGTTCGACCTGCGCACGCTGGTGCGCGACACGCTGCGCTCGATGGCGCTGCGGGCCCAGCAAAAGGGCTTGCAGCTGTGCTGCGAAGTGCCGGCGCAGCTGCCGCGCACCATGAAGGGCGACCCGGGGCGCTTGCGCCAGGTGCTGATCAACCTGCTCGGCAACGCCATCAAGTTCACCGAGCATGGCAGCGTCACGCTGGCGCTGACGGTGGGCGCCGAGACAGACCAGCATTGCGACATCGGCTTTGCGGTCAGCGACACCGGGATCGGCATCCCGCTGGAAAAGCAGAAGCTGATCTTCGAAGCGTTCCTGCAGGTCGACGGCTCGACCACGCGCCAGTACGGCGGCACCGGCCTGGGGCTGACGATCTGCCGCCGCCTGGTGATCCTGATGCAGGGCGATATCGCCGTGACGAGCGAGCCGGGCAAGGGCAGCACCTTCCGCTTCAGCGTGCCCTTGCAGCATGCGGCCGTCCAGCTGCCGGCCGGCGCGGACGACGTCGTCCTGCTGGAACTGGCGCCGCAGGCCGCAGTGGCGGCGCCGGCGCCCGCGCCGGAGCCGGAAACGCGCGGCGGCAACGGCTTGCGCATCCTGCTGGCCGAGGACAATCCGGTCAACCAGCGCCTGGCATTGCGGCTGCTGGAAAAAATGGGACACCGCATCACGCTGGTCGACAACGGCCAGGACGCGCTCGAACGGGCGATGCAGGGTGGCTTCGACCTGATCCTGATGGACGTGCAGATGCCGGCGCTGGACGGGCTGACGGCGACGCGCCGGATCCGCCAGTGGGAGCTCGATCACGCCGGCCATGTGCCGATCATCGCGATGACGGCGCGCGCGATGCAGGGCGACCGCGAACGCTGCCTGGAGGCGGGCATGGACGACTACCTGTCCAAGCCGATCGACAGCGAACGCTTGCGCCAGGTGGTGAGCCGCTTCCACGCGGAGCAGGCCGGGCCGGTGCTGGCGTGGCGCGGCGCCTTGCTGCGCCTCGATGGCGACAGCGACCTGCTGCTGGAGCTGGCCGCGCTGTTCATTGTCGACGGGCCGCAATTGATGCAAACGCTGTACGAGGCGCTCGACGGCGACGACCTGCCGGGATCGCAGCGCGCGGTGCACAGCCTGCAGGGCGTACTGGTCAATTTCGGTGCCCAGCGCGCCATTTCGCAGGCTGAGCGCATGTCGGCCAGCTTGCACGAGCCGGCCCAGGCGGCCCAGTGGCGCGCGCAGGCGGTGGAGCTGGGCGCGGCGGTCGACGAGGTGTACATGGCCTTGAATGCGCTGATTGCGGCAGGGCCGGAAGCGATGTCGGCGTAAGCCAGCGCATGCGGCCAAGCAGAATTCACGGCAGCTGTTACTGTGAAAGGTAGGGACTTCGGGCGCGTACCTTCTCCTCTCGCATGACGCGAGTAAGAAAATGCCGCCAGGCCCGACCCCTCGTTGTGGCGACTACATTATGCTGGTGCCGAGGCCTTGCCTGGCCACTGGCCGATCAATTTCAACTGTCTGATCCAGCGCGGTGCGTTCTTCTTGGCGCTCATGGCATCGTAGTCGACCATCGGGTCGCGATATGGCTCTTTGCGTGTGAGCATTACGTAGATCAGGCGTATCATTTTATGGGCAATCGCCACGATACTCTTCTTGTGCGTCTTGCGTACCATCAGGCTCTTGTATTTCGCTGCCAGCGAGCTCTTGGTCATGCGTGCCGCGTTGGCGCATTCGCACAGGATGTAGCGGATGATCGCATTGCCTTTTCTGGTTTTCCCGGACTTGCGTTTGCCGGCCGACTCGTTGTTGCCAGGGCAGAGCGCGGCCCAGGCGGCCAGTCTGTCGGGCGCACCGAAGCGTGTCATGTCGTCGCCGATTTCGATCAGGATCAGGGCGCTCGCAATCTGGTCGATGCCAGGGATGGTTTGCAGCAAGCGATGCGCCCATTGGTAGGGCGTCATCGCGCCCAGGATATATGCGTCGAGGTCGGCCAGGTCTTGCTCCAGGATGTTGATGTGCTCGTGCAAATGCTTGAGCACGAACATGTGGCGCCTGGTCAGGTCGCCATCGAGTGCGGCCTGCAGCTCTTCCCGTTTCAGTTTGAGAGCGCCGCGCGCCATGTCGAGCAGTTCACTGATTGATTTGCCGGCGATCAGGCCGGCCACCATGGCGCGGGCGGATACGCCGTTGATGTCGCTGACCACGCCGCCGAGCTTGATGCCGCCGTCGTCGAGGATCTTGTGCAGGCGGTTGATTTCGCTGGCGTGCATGGCATTGAGCTTGCGCCGGTAGCGCGACACCATGCGCAGCTCCCGTAAATCTTGCGGTGGTATGAAACTGCCGCGCACCAGTCCAAAGCGGGCCAGTACGGCCAGCCACTGCGAGTCGCTCATGTCCGTCTTGCGTCCGGGAACATGCTTGACGAAATGGGCATTCACGACCCACGCTTCGATGCCAGCCCGTTCGATATGGCTATAGAGGGACTTCCAGTAAATCCCCGTGCTTTCCATCACGACCAGCTCGACGTTCTTCTCGACCAGCCAGCTGGCCAGGGCGCGGCAATCGCGCTTGAAACCGCCGAATTCGCGGCTGCTTTGTTCGATGCTGCCGTCGGGCCGTTCGACGAGGATCGTGACGACGTGCAGCATGCGGTGCACGTCGACGCCGGCCACCCGTCGGAAAATCGGTTGTAATCCTTCCATGATGCCTCTCCCGTGAGTAGAATAAAGGGGCGCACAGGACATCGATGAACTGGAAAACGCCTCGGATCGGAAATCAATCCGGGTCTCTTTACTGTTCGTGCTACGGCAAGAGAGCGCCGCGCGACAGTCGGGGGTGCGGGCCAGTTCCGTCAAGTCTGGTTAGAGCTCGGGGTCGGGCCGCCATTCGTTAGGCGACTTTTGGTGCCCTGTGCGTCACCACTATTGTCCTCCCCCTTTCATGGTCGGGGGCGAGG
>JANYGW010000025.1 GCA_025359245.1 Massilia sp. | reverse complement strand
AGTCGTCGGTCGTATGGAATGATGTCTCGACAAGCGGGCCAGAAAACTTTTTCTGATCATCCCGGCAGGTGTTGGAATGATAGTGACTGGCAACATCATTGCCGGATGGCTGTGCGAGCCGATAAGGGTATAACACTTGGCCCGGCTTGCCGATTCCGCGTCGGCATATGCCTATAACCACACTCACGATTGCGGGCGCCGATCGAGCCAGCGACCGGCCACACGCTGCTGCACGGATCGATCGTTTGCGTCGAAGCACAGCAGATGCAGCCAGCCGTGCTCGACCAGGTACCGCAGCGATACATGCTTCGCGATGAGCGAATCGATGGCGTCTGGCGGGGCGGCGACGAACACGCTCAGTCGCAGCGGTGTGTGGCGCCAGTTCTCGCCATCGTGCAGCGATTGCCGGGGCAGGCCAATACGCAAATCTCCGCTGTTGCCTTCGAACACGCCAATGCGACCGCCGACAACGTTGTGCAGCACCTTGTTGCCGCTGCCGTAGCGGTCATTGTCCAGGGTTGAGGCGTAGTACTGCAGGTTGATCCAGTTCGTCACTATCATCGGCCCGGTCAGGATCGCTTCGAGGGTGGCAAATCCGTCATCCTGGCGCCAGTCGTAGTCCTGCAGGAACGCGCGTCCGCCGAGGTTCAGGTGCTTGCTGAGCGAACGCGGGGCGATGATAAAAGCCGCATTATCGACCAGGCCCCATTCCGGTCGCAGTTGTGCCCAATCGCTGGCGCGCCGCTTCAGCGCCTTGAGCAGGGCGGCCTCGTTCGGGGATTCGCCCAGGCCCAGCGCGCCCGCCCGTTCGGCACGCGCCTGCATGCCAGCGCGAGCAAGCCGCAACGTGAGCCGGGCGAACTCGTCGCGATGTTGCGCACGCGCATGATCGACGTCGTGGAGCTCGACTTCATCGGTACTCGTGTTGTGCAGCGCGGCGATGAACACGGTATCGACGGGGATGTGGATGCCGCGATCGCGCAAACCTGCGCGCAGCGCCGTGTCGTTCAGCAGCGAGGCTAGCGCACGCGCGTTGATCTCGCCGGACTGGCCGCCGCATGCGCCGCAATCGAGTCCCGCGGCGTGCGGATTGTTGGCGCTCTGGCTGCCGTGACCGACGAGCAGGATCAGGCGCGCGAAATCCTGCGTCAACTGCATGGCGGCAAGAATTTCGACGGCGAGTTCGCAGCGGCAATCGATCGCCAGTTCGTCGCGCGGGGTGGCCGGGTCATGCAAGACGAGTCGCATTCCGCTGCGCTGCGGCGGCGGAATCGCAGCGAACGCAGCGGGCATCGCCGTTCGCGGTTGGGGTAGGCTGCGCCGCAGCAAGGCCGCCGCATAAGTCAGGCCCAGTGCTTCGACGAAGGTGAAGGCCGAACTCGCCGATGCGCGGAATTCGCGCCAGCGTTGCCGCCATTGCAGCCGCGCCTGAACCTGACGGGTGCAGCATTCGGTCTCGGCGGTCGTCGCTGCGCGTTCGCTGACTGTCAGCGTGGGTGCCAGCAAGCCCGGCAATTGCGCACGCTGCATCGCGGTGCCGAGCGGTGCGTAAGCGATCGGCAGGCCGAAGAAGCCCGCAAATCCGCGTGTTTGCAGATCGTCACCGCTGGCCTCCAGGGCGCGACGGAATACTTCCGAGCGGACATCGATGCAGAAGATCGCCTGCACCGCGGGTCGCGCGTCGCGCGGGCGCCGCGGCGGCGTTGTCAGGCCCTCGATGAGTGTTTGCTGATGGGCGATTTCGAGGGCGTGCTGCCACAGCCAATCGTGGCTTTGCGCGGCATACATCGCCTGTTCGCTGGCCGCGAGCACTTCCCAGCGCGCGCGCCAGTCGCCCGTGATGCCGGCATCGTCGACTGCATCGAGCAGTAGCCATTCCCATGCCAGCCGGATCGCGAGCAGTTCGACGATGTGATCGTCACTGCCCTGGTTCAGGCGCGCCTGCCAGCGCTGATAGGCACACCACGATGCCCAGCCGTTGATACTCAGCAGCAAGGCGGTGAAATACGCCTCGAGCGCATG
>JANYGW010000235.1 GCA_025359245.1 Massilia sp. | reverse complement strand
GCGTCGAGGTCCCGGTGGCGCTGGCCGGCGCCGAACCGGTGGCCGCGGCGCCGGCCGCCGCGCTGGCGGCGCTGGGCGCGGCCGACGGCTGGGTCGCGCTGCTCGAGCTGCAGGCGGCCGGCATGCTGGCGGCCGGCCAGTCCGAGGTCATGGATGTGCTGGGACGGCAGTTCGAGTCGGCGCTGATCAAGACCGCGCTGCGCCACACGCACGGACGCAAGAACGATGCGGCGGTGCGGCTCGGCATAGGGCGCAATACGATCACGCGCAAGATCGCCGAGCTGGGCATCGACGGCGCCAAGGACGAATAGGCGCTAGCCGGCCGCGGCCACGGTGCTGGCCGGCGCCACGGCGCAGGCGCGCGCCAGGGCCACGCCTTTGAGGAAGCCGCGCCGCACCGATCCGGCCGTGATCGCGGCGGCGACTTCGCGCGAGCGGCGTTCTGCGCCGCTCAGTTTGCGCAGCCAGCCGCGCAGCGGGATCGCTCCCTCGACCGTGCGCTGGACCGCCCCCAGCGCCGCATCGCCGACCACCGAGGCCGCGCGCGCCCCGGTTCCCGTTTCGACGGCCGGTTCCGGCGCATCCAGGTCCGGGCCGAGCACCGCGTCAAATAACGCCAGTTCCGCCAGCAAGGGCGCGCAGCGCAAATCCGGCGGCGTCGCATACGGCTGCGCCTTGGCCAGCACCAGGATGGGTGGAATGGCCGTGTCGTTCAGGTTCAGGTCGTTGATCGGGGTGGCGGCAATGCTGCCCAGCCGTTGTGATGATGGTGTCGCGCAGGCGGCCAGCGCGGCGCACAGTAAGGCGAGGAGCAATTTGTTCATGAGGCCTTGTGTGGTCAGTTGTGTGGTCAGTTATTTTCACGCGAAACTGAGTATAAACAGCAATCTCGACAGTGGCAAAGCGGGCAGCGGCTGCGGCGCTGGTGTAAGCTGCGAGCTGGCGCGCGCCGGCGCTTTTTTCATGGAGTCTTATGCTGATCAATTGCGTTGCCTACCAAGAGGGCAAGAAGCTCGCTGACATCACGGTCGAGGCCATCAGCGACTATATCGAGATCCCCGGCTGTTTCGTCTGGGTCGCCCTGCGCGAGCCGGAGGCGGGCGAGCTGGCCGTGATGAAGGAAGAATTCGGCCTGCACGAGCTGGCCGTCGAAGATGCTGCGCGCGGCAACCAGCGCCCCAAGATCGAGGAATACGGCGATTCGCTGTTCGTCGTCGTGCGCACGGTGGAGCTGGTCGGCGACCAGATCCACGAGGGCGAACTGGATATCTTCGTCGCCCACAATTACGTGCTATCGGCGCGCAACAACGTCAACCTCGGTTTCCTGGGCGTGCGCGCGCGCGCCGAGCACGAGCCGCACCTGCTGACGATGGGCTCGTCGTTCGTCCTGTACGCGCTGATGGATGCCGTGGTGGACCGCTATTTCCCGGTCGTCGAAATGCTGGAAGCGGAACTCGAACAGATCGAGGACCGGATCTTCATCAAGGGGTCGCAGCGCGACAGCATCGAACGCCTGTATGCGCTCAAGCGCAAGGTGCTGCAGCTGCGCCACGCGGTGGTGCCGATGCTCGATGCGCTGGGCAAGCTGCATGGCGGCCGGGTGCCGATGTTCTGCATGGATACCCAGGATTACTTCCGCGACGTGCATGACCACCTGCAGCGCATCAACAGCTCGATCGAGTCGATCCGCGACACCATCGGTACCGCGATCCAGGTCAACCTGTCGATGGTCACCATCGATGAGGGCGAGGTCAACAAGCGGCTGGCCGCATGGGCCGCGATTTTCGCCGTGTTTACCGCCTTCGCCGGCGTGTGGGGCATGAACTTCGAAGGCATGCCGGAACTGAAGACGCACTGGGGCTACCCGTGCGCGCTGGCCTTCATGTTCAGCCTGTCCGGCTATCTGTACTACCGCTTCAGGAAGTCCGGCTGGTTATGACGCACCAACAAAAACGCCCGGGAAGAAGGTCTTCCCGGGCGCTGCGAGACTGGCTAGCTGAGATGCTTAGAAAGTGTAGCTGCCACGCACGTAGAAGGTACGGCCGGTTGGATCCGTGAAGCGTGGATCGTAGCCAGCCTGGAATACCGTGGTCTGGTAGGTCAGCGGTGGTGCGCGGTCAGTCAGGTTGCGCACGCCGACGGTGACGCCCAGGCCCTTTTTCATTGCCCACGAACCGTAGGTGTCGAACGTCGCGTACGAAGCGACATGGTCCGGGGTGCTCGGATCGCCATCATCCTGGTCGGTGTAGCCGGACTTGAAGTGACCGGTCAAGCCGGCGCCCCACAGGCCCTTGGTCCAGCTCAGATTGGCGGTGTCCTGCCATTTGAAGATTGGCCCGCCGCCGGAGTAGTTGTTGACGCTCTTGTTCCAAGGTCCGCCATCGGCGTTCTGGTACGAGTACTTGTTGACCATGGTGCTGTTGAGCGACATCGTCAGGTTGCCCATGTCGGCCAGGCGCATCTTGTAGATCACGCCGAAATCGATGCCGTTGGTGCTGATGCCGCCCAGGTTCTGGGTGCGCTGGTCGATGTAGCCGCAGGTGGCCGGGCTCGGGCACTCGGAACCGTCGGTCGACAGATTGCCGGCCGGGTTGCGGTGGAACGCGGCGCCGAAGGTGGCCGGGTCGGCGAAGATGTCGTCCTGGCTCAGGCTGCCGATCGTGTGCTTCAGATCAACCGACCACAGGTCGATGTTCATCGTCAGGTTGTTGACCGGTTCGAACACGATACCGAGGCTGGCGTTGCGCGACTTTTCCGGTTGCAGGTTCTTGTTGCCGCCTGTCAAAGCCTGGAACTGCTGCTGGCAGTTCGCCGCTGCCGGCTTGCCTGCGATCGGCGTACCGCCCGGGCAGTTGACCGGATCGTCAAACTGCGACGTGTTGGTGTAGGCCTGGGCCGAATTGACTTCGTACAGAGACGGTGCGCGAAAGCCGGTCGAGAACGAGCTGCGTACCAGCACCGTTTTGCTTGGCTGCCAACGCAGCGAGACCTTCGGATTGGTCGAGCTGCCGAAGTCGCTGTATTTGTCGTAACGCAGCGCCGCGGTCAGGTCCAGCGTGCTCAGGATCGGCACATTCAACTCGGCGTACGCGGCGTACACATTGCGCTTGCCTTCATTGAGCAGTTCCGGATCGAGGCCGGTGCTCGACACGACTTTTTCCGCGTACACGGTGTTGGCGGCCTGCGTGAACTGTTCACGGCGGCCTTCGCCACCGATTGCCAGTGCGCTCTTGCGGCCAGCGCCGAACCAGTCGCCGAATTCGCGGCTGGCGTGGACGTCGAAACCGGTGGTCTTGCCGGTCGCGGACTGGAGCGTGCCGTCGAGCGCGGCGCTGGTCAGCAGCGCGCTGCCGGCAGCGGTCTGGTCGCCAAACGGGTTGATGATACCGTTCAGCACGCCAGCGGTGATCAGGCCGCCATCGCTGTAGCCGGTCAGGTCCTCGCGCACCTTATTCTTGTTGTACGTGAATGCTGCGTCATAGTCCCAGCCGCCCACGACGCCGGTCAGCGAGGCGATGAAGCGTTTCTGATCGTTCTTGTTGTGGTCGGCGCGCGGTCCGTTCGGCAGGTCGCGCCACTTGACGTTGATGAAGCCTGGCTTGACACCGGCGGCGGCCTGGCCTGCGCTCGGCGCGAACAGCGGATCGAGCGGAATGTTCGGCGTGATCGCGCCTGGATTGCCTGGGTAGAACGGGTTGAGCGTACCGTCGGCCATGGTGCGGTTCATGCGCAGGCCGCCGTAAGGGACCGGTGCGATCTGGCTGCCCACTTTGCTTTGGGTGACCAGGTACTCGAGGCCGAGTTCATGGTTCTCGCCCAGTTTCAAGGTGCCCTTGACCAGCGCGCTGTTGCGCTCGGTCTTCGGAATGTAGTCGACAAAGCTCGACGTCGTCATCTGGCAACCGGTGACGACACCGGCCCCATTTGGCGCGCCTGGAATCAGGTTGGCTGCGCCGCACGCAGGCGCGGTTGGGTTGCCGCTGTCGCCGGCCTGGAAGTAGTTGGCAGGGTGGGTCGTTGGCGACAGGCCGCCGGCGTAACGGGTGTTGAATGGACGCTGGGTGCCGGTGATCGGGTCTTGCTGCTGGTGATCGACGACGGCGAACACGTTGAAGCCGTCTTTGCCCAGGTCGCCGAAGCCGCCGGCGAGGTTGGCGTTTTTCGATTTGCCGCCGGCATCTTGTGGCTTGTCCATGCCGAGCGTAATGGCGCCGCCGGTGAAGTTTTTCTTCGTGATGAAGTTGATGACGCCGCCGACGGCGTCGGAGCCGTACAGCGCCGATGCGCCGTCGCGCAGCACTTCGACGCGCTCGAGCGCGGCGAAGGGAATCATGTTCAAGTCAGGCGCCGAACTGTCGAACGCATTGTTGGCCAGGCGACGGCCGTTCAGCAGGATCAGCGTCTTGTTCGAGCCGATACCGCGCAGGTCGGCGAACGAGGCGCCGCCGGTGCTCGAACCGACGACCTGGCTGGTACCGGCCGATGCCTGCGACACGGCCAGGCTGGCCAGCACTTGTTCGATGGTGGTGACGCCTTGCTTTTTCAGGTCATCGACCTTGAGCACGGTGACCGGTACGGCAGTCTCTGCATCAATACGCTTGATCGCCGAGCCGGTGATCTCGACGCGCTGAATTGCGGCGTCTTGTGCCATGGCCGGCATTGCAACGAGCCCCATGCCCACTGCAGCGGCGCTGCTCGCAAACATCAGGCGCATCGAGCGCGATAAAACTGTTTCCATCATCATTGCCAAACTCCTCGGGTGAATGTATTTGCCTTGCCGCTTTGTAAACGGTTGCTAAGAACTTTTGTCTTGAAAAGTTTTTAGTGGCGACATGAGAGCATTTGGCTTCGACGACTGTCAACGCGAGCACAGTTGAAAATTCATGCAAATAGCAACAGGCGGGAATGGCGCGGCGCCGCGTTCCTCCAGTCGTAGCAGGGGGCGGCGCGCAAACGAGGGTCTATGTAAAGTAATGTAAAATTGTAAAAAAGCTGTCTTAGTTTGTGTCGTCAATACGCTTTTTTGTTCAATTTACAGCGTCAGTATTGACGCTGCTAGCCGTGCGCGGCGATCGATAAAGCGACCGCCTCGGCCACCTTGATGCCGTCCACCGCGGCCGACAAAATGCCGCCCGCGTAACCGGCCCCTTCGCCGGCCGGGAACAGGCCGCGCGTGTTCAGGCTCTGCAAATCGTCATCGTTGCGCTTGATGCGGATCGGCGACGAGGTGCGCGTTTCGACGCCCGTCAGCAGCGCATCTTCCTTGTAGTAGCCCTTGATCTGCTTGTCGAAAGCGGGGAAGGCTTCGCGCAGCGCGACAATCGCATAGTCGGGCAGCGAGGTGGCCAGGTCGGTCAGGTGCACGGCCGGTGTCAGCGACGCGATCACGCTGCCGAAGTCGGTCGACGCGCGGCCCTTGACGAAGTCGCCCATCAGCTGGCCCGGCGCGTCGTAGTTGCCCCCGCCCAGCGCGAACGCGGTTTCCTCGAGGCGGCGCTGGAGCGCGATGCCGGCCAGCGGATGGCCCGGATAGTCGGCCGGGGTGATGCCGACCACGATGGCGCTGTTGGCGTTGCGCTCGTTGCGCGAATACTGGCTCATGCCGTTGGTGACCACGCGCCCCGGCTCGGACGCGGCCGACACCACCGTGCCGCCCGGGCACATGCAAAAGCTGTACACCGAACGGCCGTTGCTGGCGTGGTGCACCAGCTTGTAGTCGGCCGCGCCGAGGATCTTGTTGCCGGCGTGCGCGCCGAAGCGGCAGGCGTCGATCAGCGACTGCGGGTGCTCGACCCGGAAACCGATCGAGAATGGTTTCGCTTCCACGTACACGCCGCGCGCATGCAGCATCTCGAAGGTGTCGCGCGCGCTGTGGCCGATCGCCAGCACCACATGGCGGCTGGCGATGTGCTCGCCGTCGGCCAGCACCACGCCGCGGATCTGGCGCTGCGCGCCGCTGCCCTCGACCTCGATGTCGACGACCTTGCTCGAGAAGCGGTATTCGCCGCCCAGCGCGATGATGTTCTCGCGCATCTGCTCGACCATCTTGACCAGGCGGAAGGTGCCGATGTGCGGCTTGCTGACGTACATGATTTCTTCGGGCGCGCCGGCCTTGACGAACTCGGTCAGCACCTTGCGCCCGTAATGGCGCGGGTCCTTGATCTGGCTGTAGAGCTTGCCGTCGGAAAAGGTGCCGGCGCCGCCTTCGCCGAACTGGACGTTCGACTCCGGATTGAGTTCGCGCTTGCGCCAGAAGCCGAAGGTGTCGACCGTGCGTTCGCGCACCACCTTGCCGCGCTCGAGGATCAGCGGGCGCAAGCCCATCTGGGCCAGGATCAGCGCCACGAACAGGCCGCACGGGCCGGTGCCGATGACGATCGGGCGTTCGCCGGCCGCGTGGCCCTGCGCCTGCGCGCCGCCGGCGACGAAATGGTAGCCGGTGTCGGGGGCCGGCAGCACGTGGATGTCATGCCGCAGGCGCGCCAGTACCGCCACTTCATCGGCGACGTCGGCCTCGAGCGCATAGATCAGCGTGATGGCGCTGCGCTTGCGCGCGTCGTAGCTGCGCTTGAAGACGGTGAAACTGCGCAGCTCGCCCTCGGCGATGCCGAGCCGGGCCAGCAGCGCCTGGCGCAGGTCGGCCTCGGCATGGTCGAGCGGCAGTTTCACTTCATTAATTCGTAACATGGGGTCTCGCGGGGATAGGTGGCACAAGCGCGCAATCCGCTATTTTACCAAATGAAAAATGCCCGCCGGGCAGGAGCCGGGCGGGCATGGGTCAGGCTAGCAGCAGGAGCCCTTGCGGGCCCCGTACCATTAGAACGACTGGTTGTAACGCACGTAGATGAAACGGTCGATAGGCATATCTGGATCGACCGACGACGACGACGAGTTGCCGCCGAAGTTGCTGTTCGCATCGTAGTTCACGCGTGGCTTCTTGTTGAGCACGTTGTTCGCGCCAACCAGGACTTTGCCCTTCCATGGGAAGGCATAGCCAACGCTCAGGTCGTTATAGACTTCCGCTTTCTTGACATCGTAGTCGGTACCGCCCGACCAGGTGCCGCCTGGGTTGCTGCACTCGACGTCCGTCGCCCAGCAATCAGACTTGACTTTGCTGTAGTAACGGGTAGCCAAGGTTGCGCTCCAGTTGCCCATGTTCCAGTCGACCGTGAAGTTCGACTTGAAGCGGTTCACGCCGTAGTCGCCAGCGGTTTCGGTGAAATCGCCATCGGCGGTGGACTTGATCTTGTACGATTTGACGTAGGTCGATTCGGACGTGAAGTTGAACTGGCCGAAAGCGTTACGCTTCATTTTGTACTTCAGGCCCATGTCCATGCCTTCGGTGCTCAGCTCGCCCAGGTTGGCATTGCCGCGGTTCAGGGCAACGATCTTGCCGGTCGAATCACGACGGAACTTGTCGCAGAACGATTGCACGCCGAAGATGAAGCACTGGTTGACGGTGTAGGTTGCCGAGATGCCGCTGATGCGGTTTTTCACAGCAATGTTGAACCAGTCCAGCGACAGCGATGCGCCAGGAATGAACGATGGGCTGTAGACCAGACCGAGCGTCTTGGTTTTTGCCGTTTCTGGCTGCAGCGAATCGTTACCGGCGCCGGTGTTGAAGGCGACGGTGGTCTGCGCGCCACCCGCGCCGACCGGGTTGCCGGCAGCGTTGGTTTGACGGTAGCCAGCTGGTACGCCAGCGGCCGTGCAACGGGTTGCGACGGTCGCGTTACGTGCAGCTTCGCCGATGACGGTGTCGCATGGGTCAATGTACGAGTCAAACGACTGCTGACCGCCGCCGAAGGTGTCGCCCAGCGATGGCGCACGGAAGCCTTCTGCGTAGGTACCGCGGGTCAGCAGGTCCTTGATCGGCTTCCACATGAAGCTGAACTTGCTGTTCGTGGTGGTGCCGAAGTTGCTGTAGTCCGAGTAGCGCGAAGCCACGTTGAAGCTCAGCAGCTCAGCCATTGGCATACCCTTCAGTACAGGGATCTGCAACTCGGCATACGCTTCCTTGACAGTGTACTTGCCGTACGTGGCGTTGCCGGCCAGGTTGGTCGACAGACCGGACTGCTCGAACTGGCCAGGAATGTCGTTACCGGTTACGGTGCGGTGCTCGATACCGGCAGCGATACCCAGCGGGCCTGCCGGCAGCGTGAACACTTCACCGGCGACGTCGGCGGTCAAGCTCTTGACGGCGCTGGCGTAGGTTGCCTGGCCAGTTGCCATCACGTAGTTCAGCGCGGTCGGGGTGGAAGCCGATGGGCCGCCCAGGATGTTGAACGGGGTGCACGTTGCAAAGCCGATCGGCGCTGCTGCGGTACCGCACTGAACGACGCCGGAGCCGTTCAGGAACGATGGGCCCAGGGACTTTTTCAGGTTGACCAGGTTGACGTTGCCGGTGCTCAGGACGTCGCCATTGCTGCTGCTGTAGTTGAAGCCGGTCGACCAGTTCCAGGCTTTTTCGCCCAGTTTGAAGTCGCCTTCGAAGCCGCCGTCCACGTGCACGGTACGGTTCTTGTTGAAGGTCACGCGTGGCACTTCGATGGTGCGGCGGGTGAAGAAGATATCCTTGCCCAGGCCAGCGCCGGCAACCGAATTGCCGTACGGGTTGTAGTAGCTGTCTTTGTCGACATACACAGGGTAGCCGGCTTGCGACAGGCTGCCCAGCGGATAGCCGGCCACTTGCGCCGACGAGTTACGTTCTGCGTACAGAGCGGTGGTCGTGAAGCGGATATCGTGCGGCAGTTCGATCGAACCCTTGGTGAACATCGATGCCAGGCGGGTCGGCGAATTGAACATCATCTCGGACGGCGAGCTGAAGGTGTCGTCCGGTGCGCCGGTGTAGGCGTGGTAGTTGGCCGGGTTGCGCGAATCGGCACCAATGCCGTCGCCGAGGTAGCTGCCGGTGTGGTTCAGGTAGCGGTTGAAGCCGCCTGCTGCCGCGGAGGTCAGTGCGCCGCCGGTAGCTGGGTTGACTGGGCTGATACGGCCCCAAGGACCGCCGACGAGGCCGTCGGTCTTGTGGTCAGGACCATAGGTGGTGGCGGTGATGTCGCGGTCTTTTGCGAACACGGCGCCCTGTTCGCTGTACGACAGGCCAACCATCAGGGAGGCTTTGTCGTTGCTGGTGCCGTAGGAAACCGAGGCGTCTTTCGAGCGGCCGTCGCCAACCTTTTGATTGCGGCCGACGTAGGCGCTGGCGTTGCCGCCTTCCATGGTTTTCTTCAGGATGATGTTGACCACGCCGGCGATAGCGTCCGAGCCGTAGATCGACGAGGCGCCGTCTTTCAGGATCTCGATGCGCTCGATCATGGCCGATGGGATGGTCGACAAGTCGGTGTAACCGGCAACGGTCTGGGTCCAGCGCTTGCCGTTGACCAGCACCAGCAGGCGGTTCGCGCCCAGGTTGCGCATGTCGATGTATTGGCCGCCTTGTTCGCGGTTGGAGGTCAGGACCGAGCCCTTGCTGAACGCCGGCGGCGCGGCCGAAGTCAGGGTGTTCAGGATGTCACCGACCGTGATCAGACCGCTCTTCTGGATCTGTTCCTGGGACATCACCTGGACCGGCTGGGCGGTCTCCAGGTCAACCTGACGGATCCGCGAACCGGTGACTTCAACACGTTGCAGTGTTGGTTCAGCGGTCTGGGCCATTACAGCCATCGAGCTGATGGCCATCGCCACTGCGACGGCGATTTTTGTACGTTGATGCATGGACTCTCCAATATTTTTTGGTAATTTGCCTGCTGATCGTAGTCAGGCGGTAATAAACAAAGAAATGTTTAGCGACCGACAGTCATGTTAGAACCGCTTTTTGGGTGGTCTCACATGATTGCTAGGACGTTTGCATCAGACCACTTTCGCTTGATCACTGTCAATATTGACCCCGCCCGTTTTCATCAAACAAACAACACTTCTTGGCGAAATTTTAATTTTTCAGGGGTTTGGCTATCAGTCTTGATGGCTGAAGATGGAAGTTGTTACATTAATTTACATAAGTCGACGGTTACAAAACCGTGCAGAAATCGGCATATTTTCCGGAAGAAATTGCATTCGATGGGCGTGCGCGCGCGCCACCCCGGCGTGTTTTATCCGGCATGGAGAGGGAGGCGGGCGCGGGCCCGCCATGGTGGTATGAAAAATAACGCGAATGACATGTATCGTTATCTTTTATCTCCTATATCCACTCAACTGCTTCTAATTGCGTGATTTGAAAAGCTGCGGCGGAAAAGACGCATGGCGCCGGCGCATGCCGGGTTAAATATACTTATGGCCAGATTGACAAAAATAGACGAAAAAGCGCGAAAAACAATTCGGCGTTCAACGTGTTGTATATACGAAAAACTGTGCGAACTGGTATTGACAATAAAGCTACGGTTATGTTTCCATAAACCGCCCAAGTTATTATGAGGATCTCAATATTGACTTGGGAATGGCTTAACAAGCAAACGGCAGGTGCCGGCGGTGCGCCAATCGAACGAACGGCGCGGCTGCCGGCGTCACATCCACGAGATGAAGAAGTAGATCACTATTCAATCAAGGGTACTAACAATGATGATAGAAACCGTATTGGCGCGTTCGCTGCGCATGATGTTTGCAGGCGGCGCCGCCGTCGGCCTGGGCTTGCTGGCCCAGCCTGTGTTTGCCCAGGAAGCCGGACCTGACGCGGCTGCGCCCGTCGCCCGCGTGGAAATTACCGGATCGAGCATCCGGCGCGTGTCGGCCGAGACCGCATTGCCGATCACCACGCTCAAGCACGAAGACATCGTGCGCAGCGGCGCGACCACGGCGCAGGATCTGGTCAACATGATCCCATCGAATTTCGGTGGCTCGGTGCTGGCCAATAACGTCGGCGCCACCGGCGCGCCGTCGACCGCCAACCTGCGCGGCCTCGGTTCGGTCTACACGCTGGTGCTGCTGAATGGCCGCCGCGTGTCGAACTATGCACTGGGCAACAACCCGGTCGACTTGAATTCGATCCCGCTGTCGGCCATCGAGCGCGTCGAAGTGTTGCGCGACGGCGCCTCGGCCGTGTACGGCGCCGATGCGATTGCCGGCGTGATCAACTTCATCCTGAAAAAAGATTACCAGGGCCTGGAAGTGTCGGGCAACTACTCGAAGCCGAGCGATCCGGGCGGCAAGTCGAAAAACTTCAACATCCTCGGCGGTTTTGGCGACCTGAACAAGCAAGGCTACAACGTCATGCTCAGCGCCAATCACGAAGTCGATGATGCGCTCAAGTCGGTCGACCGCAGTTTCGCCAAGACCGGCATCCGTCCGGACCTGGGCATTGCGCACACCTCGCCGCGCGGCGGCATTCCCAACCTGGTCTTTTCGGACAGCAAGGGCAATAACTATGGCGGCGCCGCCGGCAACCTGAACCCGGTGATCAGCCCGTCGATCAATCCGACCCGCGCCGCCGGTTGCGCCACGGCGACCGGCTTTGCGATGGCCGACGCCGATGCGACCACCTGCCAGACCGACTACGTGCAGTTCATCGACCTGATTCCGAAGGCAACCCACGACAACCTGATCGCACGCGGCGTTCTCAAGCTCAACAGCGACCACGAGTTGTACGCCGAAGCGGCCTACACCAAGGACCATGTCGTCGCCGCGTATTCGCCGGCGCCGTTCACGAATGCCTTTACCTATCCGGTCGGCGGCAAGTATTACCCGGCCACCATCACGATTCCGAAGGGCGCGACGCTGCCTGCCGGTTACATCATGCCGAACGGCACAGTGCTGGCGACGGCCACGGTGCTCGCAGCCGACATGCCCGTCACGCCAACCGGTGCCCTGTCCGGGCGCTGGCGCACGGTCGCCGGCGGCGGACGCCAGGACGTCACCGACGTCAAGAACACCCGCTTCCTGGTCGGCGCCAAGGGCACCATCGCCACCTGGGACTACGACGCCGGCCTGACCTTCTCCAAGAACGAAGGCATTATTTCCTTCGGTAATGGCCAGTACAGCTACGCCTCGCTGACCCCCTTGCTGCAGTCGGGCGCGCTGAACATCTTTGGCCCGCTCGATGCAGCAGGCCAGACCGCACTGGCAGGCACCCAGCTGCACGGCCTGGAAAACAGCGGCACCGCCAAGGCCACCCAGGCCGACGCGCGCATGTCGAAAGAACTGATGCAGATGCAGTACGGCGGCCTCGGCGTCGCATTCGGCGTCTCGGCGCGCAAGGAAACGCTGGACCAGGTGTCGTCGCCAACGCTCGCCAGCGGCGACGTGGTCGGCGGCAACGGCCCGGTACCGGGCGTCTCCAGCGGGCGCAAGGTGTATGGCGCGTTCGGCGAAGTCACCGTTCCTCTCTACAAGGACCTGGAACTGAATGGCGCCGTACGCTACGACAAGTACAGCAACGACGACGGCACCGGCTTCTCGCGCGCCAGCCCGAAAGTGTCGCTGCGTTACCAGCCGGTCAAGCAGATCGTCATCCGCAGCTCGTATGGCCTCGGTTTCCGCGCCCCTACGCTGTATGACAATCTGTTCCCGTTCACCGCCGGCGGCGCCACCGTCAACAACTGGAGCGATCCGATTCGTTGCCCGGGTGGCCATCCGATCACGGTTCCTGCAGGCGGCAACGTGGTTGGCGCCGCAGTCGACGAGTGCAACGTCCAGCTGACGATTGCCCAGGTCGGCAATACTGCCCTGAAGCCGGAAACCTCGCGCCAGTTCTCGCTCGGCCTGGTGTTCCAGCCTTCGGCCAGCTTCAGCGGCTCGCTCGACTACTGGGATGTGCGGATCAAGGATGCGATCCAGTATCCGGCCGAAACGCAGATTTTCAACGCGCCAGGGCAATTCGCGGGCCTGTACTATCGCTTTGATCCACGCACCGATCCGAACCAGCTGCATCCTGTCGTGAGCCAGGATCCTAACCTGCCGCTGTCTTACGTGCTCGAGCAAAAGTCCAACTTTGCGCGCAACTTCGCCGCCGGTGTCGACGTCAACCTGAACTACCGTCAAAAAGTAGCCGGGGTGGGCGCTTTCGGCCTGAACCTGGACGGCACCGTGACGACCCGCCATGGTTATCAGTATCCTACCGGCGCATCGGTGAGCGACCTGGGCAAGTACGAAGACTTCGGCGTGACGCCAAAATGGCGCCATATCCTGACCGCGACTTATGGTACGGGTCCGTGGAATGTGTCGCTGACGCATAACTTCACGGCCGGCTACCAGGATTACACCGATCCTGCGGCAGTCGACGGCACGACCTATCCTGCGGTGCGTGACGTGAAGTCGAATTCGACCTTCGACGCCACGGTCGGCTGGACTGGCCTGAGCAAGAACCTGGACCTGATCGCCGGCGTGAAAAACATCGGCAATACGGAGCCACCGTCGACCCGCGCAGCATCCGGTTCGGGCTTCCAGGTGGGTTACGACTCGACCCTGGCGAACCCGATCGGCCGCGTGTTCTACCTGCGTGCCCGCTACAAGTTCCTGTAATGCGCCAGGGCGGCGCCCGACGATGCTGGTTGGACGCCGCCCCGGTTTGACAGCCTTGCTTGTAAAAAAACCCATCCGCGCCTGGCGGGGATGGGTTTTTTTTCGTCCGCGCGGCGCCAGCCGTTGGGCCTACATCGCACCCCACAAGGCGTTCAGCGCCGCCACCGCGGCAATCCCGGCCGTCTCGGTGCGCAGGATGCGCGGCCCCATAGCCAGCGCCAGCGCGCCCTGGGCCATGGCCGCGTCTTCTTCCTGCTGGGTGTAGCCGCCCTCGGGCCCGATCATGATCGACAGCGCCTGCGGCGGCTGGTGGCGCGCCCAGTCGGGCAGCGACTGGTGCGCGCGCGGGGTCAGCAAGATGCGCTTGTGCATGTCCTGCTGGCCTATCCAGGCATAAAAGTCGTCGACCGGGGCCAGCCGCGCCAGCCGGTTGCGCCCGCTTTGCTCGGAGGCCGCCACGATCACGCCCTGCCAGTGGGCCAGTTTTTTCTCGGCCCGCTCCCCCGACAGGCGCACCACGCAGCGCTGGGCCGCCAGCGGCTGGATTGCCGCCACCCCCATTTCGACCGCTTTTTCGATGATCCAGTCCATCTTGGACGCTTCCGGCAGCGCTTGCACCAGCGTGATCTGGTAGGGCAGCTCGACGTCGCGCGCCACGCACGCCTTGACCACGGCGCTGGCGCGGCGCTTGTCGATGCTGGCCAGGTGGGCCAGGTATTCGGCGCCGTCGCCGTTAAACAGGCTCATTTCGGCCCCTTCCAGCAGGCGCAGCACGAACAGGTGATGGGCGACCGGGTCGGGCAGGGCGATCGTGTCGCCCACCGCGAGCGGCTGGGAGCAGTAAAAACGGGGCATGCGGATCCTTCCCAAAAAGAACTCATTTTAATTGCCGACCCCGTCGTCTGGTAAAATAGTTGGCTCAGTAATCCGCATCGCCGCCCGCATTCCCATCCTTAAGACCATCGACCGACCCATGAAACCTACGCTACCTACCTCCCTGATGGCCAACGCGATCCGCGCACTGGCAATGGACGCAGTTCAACAGGCTAATTCAGGCCACCCCGGCATGCCGATGGGCATGGCAGAGATCGCCGTCGCCCTGTGGGCCGGCCATTACCAGCACAACCCGGCCAATCCGAAGTGGGTCAACCGCGACCGTTTCCTGCTCTCCAACGGGCACGGCTCGATGCTGCATTACGCGCTGCTGCACCTGACCGGCTACGCGCTGAGCATGGACGACATCCGCGCGTTCCGCCAGATGCACTCGAAAACCCCGGGTCACCCGGAAGTGGACGTCACGCCAGGCATCGAGACGACCACCGGCCCGCTGGGCCAGGGCATCGCCAACGCGGTCGGCATGGCCCTATCCGAATACCTGCTGGCGGCCGAATTCAACAAGCCGGGCCTGGACGTGGTCGACCACTACACCTACGCTTTCCTGGGTGACGGCTGCCTGATGGAAGGCATTTCGCACGAAGTGTGTGCGCTGGCCGGCACGCTGCGCCTGAATAAGCTGATCGCGCTGTACGACGACAACGGCATCTCGATCGACGGCAAGGTCGAAGGCTGGTTCACCGACGATACCCCGCAGCGCTTCGAAGCCTACGGCTGGAACGTGATCCGCGCGGTCGACGGCCACAGCGTCGCTGCGGTTGACGCCGCCATCGCCGCCGCCAAGGCGTCCGACAAGCCGACCCTGATCTGCTGCAAGACCATCATCGGCAAGGGTTCGCCCAACCTGCAGGGCGGCGACAAGGTGCACGGCGCCGCGCTGGGCGACAAGGAAGTCGCGGCCGTGCGCGAATACCTGGGCTGGACTGCTGCTCCGTTCGTGATCCCGGACGATGTCTACGCTGCCTGGGACGCCAGGGAGCAGGGCGCCGCCATGGAAGCGGGCTGGAACAGCAAGTTCGCGGCATACCGCGCCCAGTTCCCTGCGCTGGCTGCCGAACTCGAGCGCCGCATGGCGGGCGAGCTGCCGGCCAATTTCGACGCCGTGCTGGCCGCCGCCATCGCCTCGTGTGTGGACAAGAAGGAAAACATCGCCACCCGCAAGGCCAGCCAGAACGCGATCCAGGCGCTGGCGCCGGCGCTGCCTGAGTTCCTCGGCGGTTCGGCCGACCTGACCGGTTCCAACCTGACCAACTGGAAAGAGTGCGTCGCACTGCGTTCCGGCAAGCCGGGCAACCACATCAACTACGGCGTGCGCGAATTCGGCATGAGCGCCATCATGAACGGCATCGCCCTGCACGGCGGGTTCATCCCGTTCGGCGCGACCTTCCTGACGTTCTCGGACTACAGCCGCAACGCGCTGCGCATGGCCGCGCTGATGAAGCTGCGCTCGATTTTCGTGTTCACGCACGACTCGATCGGCCTGGGCGAAGACGGCCCGACCCACCAGTCGATCGAGCACGTCTCGTCGCTGCGCCTGATCCCGAACCTGGACAACTGGCGTCCATGCGACACGGTCGAATCGGCCGCCGCCTGGGGTGCCGCCGTGCGCCGCAAGGACGGTCCGTCGACCTTGATCTTCTCGCGCCAGAACCTGCCGTTCCAGGAGCGCACGGCCGGCCAGATCGCCGACATCAACCGCGGCGGCTATGTGCTGCAAGACACGCCGAATGCGCAGGTGATCCTGATCGCCACCGGTTCGGAAGTCGAACTGGCCACCAAGGCAGCCGCCGTATTGGAAGCCGAAGGCGTTTCCGTGCGCGTGGTCTCGATGCCATCGACCGACGTATTCGATCGCCAGGACGCCGCCTACAAGGCCAGCGTGCTGACCCGCGGTACCCCGCGTGTAGCGATCGAAGCCGGCGTCACCGATTTTTGGTATAAATACGTCGGACTCGAAGGCGCCGTGGTCGGCATCGACACGTTCGGCGAATCGGCACCGGCACCGGTGCTGTTCAAGCATTTCGGTTTCACGGTCGAGAACGTGGTAGCCAAGGCAAAAATCGTAATAGCCGCTTAAATCCCTTTTTAATCAATCAGGAGCAAAGTAATGACGATCAAAGTTGCAATCAACGGTTATGGCCGCATCGGCCGCAATGTGCTGCGCGCTTTCTATGAAGGCGGCAAGAAACACGACATCCAGATCGTCGCGATCAACGACCTGGGCGATGCCAAGTCGAACGCCCACCTGACCCGCTACGATACGGCGCACGGCAAGTTCCCCGGCACCGTCACCGTCGAAGGCGACAATATGATCGTCAACGGCGACACGATCCGCGTGTTCGCGCAGCGCAATCCGGCTGAAATCCCATGGGGCGACCTGGGCGTGGACGTGGTCCTCGAGTGCACCGGTTTCTTCACCACCAAAGAGAAAGCCTCGGCTCACCTGAAGGGCGGCGCCAAGAAAGTCATTATCTCGGCACCGGGCGGCAAGGACGTCGACGCAACGATCGTATTCGGCGTCAACGAAGGCGTGTTGAAAAGCACCGACACCGTGATCTCGAACGCATCGTGCACCACCAACTGCCTGGCCCCGCTGGTCAAGCCGCTGAACGACGCGATCGGCCTGGAAACCGGCCTGATGACCACCATCCACGCCTACACCAACGACCAGGTGCTGTCGGACGTGATGCACGAAGACTTGCGCCGCGCCCGTTCGGCCACCATGAGCATGATCCCGACCAAGACCGGCGCCGCTGCCGCGGTTGGCCTGGTGCTGCCTGAGCTGAACGGCAAGCTGGACGGTTTCGCGATCCGCGTGCCGACCATCAACGTGTCGCTGGTCGACCTGTCGTTCATCGCCAAGCGCGACACGACGGTTGAAGAAGTCAACGCGCTGATGCTGGCCGCTTCCGAAGGCGCGCTCAAAGGCGTGCTGACGTACCAGACCGAGCCGCTCGTATCGATCGACTTCAACCACAACCCGGCGTCGTCGAATTTCGATTCGACGCTGACCAAGGTGTCGGGCCGTTTGGTGAAAGTCTCGTCGTGGTACGACAACGAGTGGGGTTTCTCGAACCGCATGCTCGACACCACCGTGGCGCTGATGAACGCGAAGTAATTCGTCGTTGGCCGGCCAAAGAAAAACGCCCTCCCGGGCGTTTTTTTATGCGCAAAAACATCGTCACCGTCGTCCCCGAGTACCCGCGAGGACGACGGCGCTCAGCTGAACATGATTGCCCATAATTGCTTGACCTGCGCCGCGTGCGCGTCCACCTGCGCCGGATCGACCCGCGCATTGTCCTGCCCTTGCAAGCGCAGCTGGTGCTGCAGGCGCCGCAGCGCACGGTAGGCGTCGCCCACCGCCAGGCCCAACGCCACGTCGATCAGCCCCAGTTCACCGAACATGCGCAGCAGCGCGATATTGCCGGTGTTGAGCGTCAGCTGCGGATAGTGCGCCGCATGCCGCAGCACCAGGTACTGCACCATGAATTCGATGTCGATCATGCCGCCTGCATCGTGCTTGAGGTCAAACAGCGCGCTGCGGTTCGGATAGGCGTCGCGCATCTTCTTGCGCATCTTGAGCACTTCGTTTTTGAGTTCTTCGCCCAGCGCGCTGCGGTCCTTGCGCAGCACGCGTTCGCGGATCGCCTCGAAGCGCACGCCGATGGCGGCGTCGCCGGCGGCAAAGCGGGCGCGCGTCAGCGCCTGGTGCTCCCACACCCAGGCCGAGCTGTCCTGGTAGCGCTCGAAGGCGGCCACCGACGACACCAGCATGCCGCTCGCGCCATCGGGACGCAGCGCGGTGTCGATGTCGAACAGGATCCCGGCCGACGTGTGCGCCGTCATCCACGTGATGAAGCGCTGCGCCAGCTTGGCGTAGTTGCCGGGCGCGTCCTGGTCGTCGTCGTCGAACAGGAAAATGACGTCCAGGTCGGACACGTAGCCGAGCTCCTTGCCACCGAGCTTGCCGTAGGCGATCACGGCGAAGCGCGGCACCTCGCGGTGGCGCGTGGCGATCGTGCTCCAGGCCGCGTCGATGGTGGCCGCGCAAATGGTGTCGGCCAGCGCCGACAGGTAGTCGGCCAGGCGCTCCACCGACAGGTCGCCGGCCAGGTCCTGCGCCAACAAGCGGAACAGCTGCGCATGGTGGGCTTCGCGCAGGATGTCCATCTGGCGTTCGGTGTCGCCGGCCGCCTCGGCCAGCTGGGCGCGCAGTTCGATGGCCAGCGCGGCGCAGTCGGGCGCGGCGTTGCGGACCCGGTCGTCGAGCAGTTCGTCGAGCACGATCGGGTGCTTGGTCAGGAAGGTGGCGGCCCAGCCGCTGGCATACATCATGCGGATCACGCGTTCGAGCGTGTGCGGGTATTCGGTCAGCAGCGACAGGTAGGCCGAGCGGCGCGCGATCGCTTCGAAAAAATCGAGCAGGCGTCCCAGCGTCGCGCTGGCACTGCCCGCGGCGGCGCCCAGCGCGGTCTTGGCGATCAGCGGCAGCGCCGCGTTCACCAGTGCCAGCAGGCGCGTGCGCGATGCTTCCGGCAATGCCTGCAGGCGCGGGCTCTGCCAGGTCGTCATCAGGCGCTGCGCGGCGGCGGCCGGATGGTCGAAGCCCAGCTCCGCCAGGCGCGCCTGGATCCCTTCCTGGCGGTCCAGGTCGGCCAGTTCGCCCGATGACTGCGGATCGACGTTGTCGCCATTCTTGGCGCCCTTGTCGCTGAAGATGGCGTCGAACTGGGCTGCCACGAAGCTGCGCACCTCGGCCAGGCGCGCCAGCAGGGAGGCGGTGTCGGGACAATGCATCATGCGCGCCACCGTCAGGCGGTCGGCATCGCTGGCCGGCAGCGTGTGGGTCTGGGCGTCGTCCAGGTATTGCAGCCGGTGCTCGAGGTTGCGCAGGAAGCTGTACGACGCGAGCAGCTGCTCGACGGTGTCGGGCGTGAGCAGGTCCTTGTCGGCCAGCACGCGCAAGGTGGCGCGGGTGGAGCGATCGCGCAGCGCGGCGTCGCGCCCGCCGCGGATCAGCTGGAATACCTGGGCCAGGAATTCGATCTCGCGGATCCCGCCGCGCCCCAGCTTGACGTTGTTGCTGCGGTCCGGATGCAGCCGTTCCTGGCGATCGACTTCGGCGCGGATCTGGCCGTGCATGGTGCGGATCGCGTCGATCACGCCGAAATCGAGGTAGCGCCGGAATACGAAAGGGCGCACGATCGCGTCCAGCGCGGCGATGTCGGCCGCCGTGCCCGTCACCGCGCGCGCCTTGACCCAGGCGTAGCGCTCCCATTCGCGGCCCTGGACGATCAGGTATTCCTCGACCATGTTCAGGCTCGCCACCAGCGGGCCGGAGGCGCCGTTCGGGCGCAGCGCCATGTCGACCCGGAACGTGAAACCGTCCTCGATGATCTCGGACAGCGCCGCGATCAGGCGCTTGCCCAGGCGCGTGAAGAATTCATGGTTCGACAGCTGGCGCTGGCCGGGCTCGGCCAGCACCGTGTCGCCGTCTTCCGGATAGACGAAGATCAGGTCGATGTCGGACGAGACATTCAGTTCGCCGCCGCCCTGCTTGCCCATGGCCAGCACGATCATCTGCTGCGCCAGGCCGGACTCGTGGCCGGTCGGCATGCCGTGCGCGGCCACCAGTTCGTCCATCAGCTGCGTCAAATGGGTCTGGATCGCGAAATCGGCGAAGCGCGTCATCGATTCGACCACTTCGGCCAGGTCGGCCTGGCCATCCAGGTCGCGCCGGATCAGGCCGCACACCAGCAGGTTGCGCAGGCGCCGCATCGCGCGCGGCGGCGGCAGGCCCGGTGCCGCTTCGCGCGCCAGCGCGGCGCCCAGGTCGAGCGCCGACAGCGGCGCCTGCACCAGCTGGTCGATGGCGCCGGCGCGCGCCGGATCGGCCGCCAGCCAGCGTTGATAGAAGCGCGATGCGCAGGTCTTGGAGGCAGGATTCATGAATTCTTCGAAAAAAACGGGGCGCTTTGGCGGCGCCGGCAAGCGTGCCGGACCGCTCGATGGTAAGGCGCACGAGGGCCGCATGCAAGTCCAAGTCAAAACACTTAACGTTTAGAAACAATTGTTGAGGCAAAGCGGCTCGTGAAAGTGCGCCGATGGGGTAAAATTGGGCCGCGATCCGGCGTCGGCCGGGCGCGTCAGCCCAATAGATTAGCTTATCGATGCACATCCCAGAACCTCAGCCGCAACACGTGCATCCTCAGCTACACCTGGCGCAGCGCTGGCACCGGGCGCGGGCCGCCTATCGGATGGCGAACCGGGCGTCCCATCACGTGCTCGGTTTCACGGTCAAGCTGGCGCTGCTGGCCTATTTTTTGTTCGCCTTCGTGTTCCTGTTCCTGCGCTACGCGATCCTGCCGAATATCGACTATTACAAGGGCGATATTGAAAAGCAGGCCAGCCGCGTGCTGGGCAACCAGGTCGTCATCACCCGCATTTATGCATCCTGGCGCGGCCTGCGTCCGAACCTGTTCCTCGGCGACGTCATCCTGCGCGACCACCAGGGGCGCCAGGTGCTGAGCCTGCCGAGCGTATCGGCCACGCTGTCGTGGTGGAGCGTGCTGGCGGCCAGCCCGCGCTTCGAGTCGCTGGAAGTCATCCGGCCCGACCTCGATATCCGGCGCGATGCGCAGGGCAAGATCTCGGTGGCCGGCATCGTGCTCGACCCCAAGGGCGGCGACAGCAAGGGCGCCGACTGGGTGCTCAACCAGCGCCAGATCCTGGTGCGCGAAGGCCGGGTACGCTGGACGGACGAACTGCGTGGCGCGCCCGAGCTGGCGCTGGCCAACCTGAACATCCTGCTGCTCAATAGCTGGAACCATCACCGCATCGCGGTCCAGGCCACGCCGCCGGCCAGCTTGGCCGGGCCGATCGACCTGCGCGCCAATTTCAGCCATCCGCGCTTCGCCGACCGCGTATCCGATGTGCGCCAGTGGAGCGGCGAACTGTACGCCGACCTGCAAGAGGCCGACCTGGCCGGCGGCAAGGCTTACCTCGATTATCCGTTCGCGCTCACGCGCGGCAAGGGTTCGCTGCGCGCCTGGGTGGCGCTGGACCGCGCCAAGCTGGCCGGATTCACCGCCGACCTGGCGCTGGTGGACGTGAGCGCGCGCCTGGGCAAGGACTTGCCGCCTTTGGCCCTGGCGCGCGTCACCGGCCGCCTGTCGGCCAGCGAAACCTTCGCCGACGGCATGAACCACGGCCGGCCGGCGTTCGGCGCCAATGGCCACACCGTCATGCTGAGCGAGTTTTCGCTGCTGACCCGCGACGGCCTGGCGCTGGCGCCGACCACCATCGAAGAAGCGTATGCGCCGGCCAGCGGCGCCGAGCCGGACAAATTCCACATCAGCGCGCGCCAGCTCGACCTGGAAGTGCTGGCCAAGCTGGCCACCCAGCTGCCGCTGGCCGCGCCGCAGCGCGCGCTGCTGGCCGACTTTGCCCCGCGCGGCAACCTGTTCGATTTTTCGGCCAACTGGAACGGCCGCTATCCGGCCATCTCGGCGTACCGGATCAAGGGCCGCCTGACCGGGTTGGGGATGCGCCCGCAGCCGGCCCGCCTGGCCCAGGCCAGGACCGCCAGCACGCCGGCGATTGCCGCGGTGCCTGCCATTCCCGGCATAGAAAACCTGTCCGGCACCATCGACGCGAGCGAAAAGGGCGGCAGCATGTCGCTCGATTCGCAGCATCTGGTGCTGCAGCTGCCGGCCTGGTTCGCCGAACCGAGCATGCCGCTCGACCAGCTCAGCATGCAGGCGCGCTGGAATTTCGCGCCGAATAATCAGCTGATGGTCAACCTGGACAGCCTCAGTTTTGCCCAGGGCAGCCTGAAAGGCACGCTGTCGGGCCATCACCAGATGCCGCTGGCGGCGCAGCCGGGCAAGGCGGCCGGCATCGTCGACCTGAGCGGCACTGTGACCGGATTCGACGTCAAGCAGCTGGCCCGTTTCCTGCCGCTGCAAACGCCGCCCCACCTGCAGGAATGGCTGCTCGGCGCGATCGAGGACGGCACGCTGCGCGACACCACGCTGCGCCTGCGCGGGGACCTGGCGCACTTTCCGTTCCGCGATCCGGCGCATGGCGAATTCCGGATTGCCGGACGCATCGAAAACGGCCGCCTGAACTACTCGCCCGGCCACTTGTCGGCGGACGGCAAGGGACCCTTGTGGCCGCAGGCCGAACAGATCAACGGCAGCATCGTGTTCGACCGCGCGCGCATGGAGATCATTGGTGAGACGGCGCGCACGCTGGGCGTGCCGCTGGCCAACGTCAAGGCCAGCGTAGCCGACCTGTACGTGCCGGACAAGACGCTCGAGATCGACGGCAGCGCGGCCGGACCGCTGCAGGACATGCTGCGCTACGTCGACGCCAGCCCGGTGACCGGCTGGATTGGCCACTTCACCGAGCCGACGCGCGCCACCGGCAGTGCGAAACTGGCGCTCAAGCTGCAGCTGCCGCTGCAGCGCATGAAGGAAGCGAAAGTGCAGGGCGTGCTGCAGCTGATGAACAACGACGTGCTGCTGTTCCCCGACTTGCCGCCGCTGCAGGCGACGCTGGGCAAGATCGAATTCAATGAACGCGGCTTCAACCTGGCCGGCGTCGGCGCCAGCTTCCTGGGCGGGCCGCTGTCGCTGACCGGCGGCAGCCAGCGCGAAGGCGGCATCGTGGTGCGCATGGGCGGCATCGTCGCCGCCGAAGGCCTGCGCAAGAACTATCCGGCGTCGATGGCGGCGATCACCGGGCGCCTGAACGGCGGCACGCGTTTTAGCGGCGCGGTGACGGTCAAGGATGGCCAGTCCCAGGTGACGGTCGATTCGACCCTGGCCGGCCTCGGGCTCGATTTTCCGGCGCCTTTGAGCAAGCCGGCGGCCGACGCGCTGCCGCTGCACTTCACGCTCAATGCGCTGCCGTCGCCAGGCGGCGCCGACAGCACCACCGCGCGCGACGAAATCAAGATCACGCTGGGCGGCGGGATCGCCGCGCGCTACCTGCGCCAGCGCCAGGGCAAGGGTGCATGGAAAGTGCTCAACGGCGGCGTGGGCGTGAACGTGCCGGCGCCCGAGCCCGACGAGGGCATGATGGTCAACGTGAACATGAAGTCGCTCAACGTCGACCACTGGGTCGCGATCGGCAGCCAGATCGCACATGCGCGCCCCGACAGCCCGGGCGCGCCGGCCGAGGCATCCGGCGCCAGCCTGGCGCAGTACGTGGTGCCCGACGTGATGGCGGCGCGCGCGCTCGAACTGATCATCGGCGAACGCAAGCTCGATAACGTGGTGGTGGGCGCGTCGCACCAGGGCCCGTCCTGGCAGGCCAGCATCGATGCGCACCAGATCGCCGGCCACGTGACCTGGGACGAGGGCGCGGCCGGCCAGGCGCTGGGCAAGGTCACCGCGCGCCTGGCGTCGCTGATCATTCCGGAGTCGGCCGCAGCCGACGTCAAGGACCTGCTCGAAGGCGGCAAGAGCCCGGCCGCCAGCATTCCCGCGCTCGACATCGTGGCCGAGCGTTTTGAACTGTTCAACAAGCAGCTGGGCCGGCTCGAGCTGATGGCCAATAATTCGACGGGCGCCACCGGCGGGCGCGAATGGCGCATCAACCGCCTGCTGCTGGCCAATCCCGACGGCACCCTGAAAAGCACCGGCAAGTGGGCCACGCGCGATGGCGTCTCCAGCACCAGCCTGAACTTCACGCTCGACATCGAGGACGCCGGCAAACTGCTGGACCGCTTCGGCTTCCCGGACACGCTCAAGCGCGGCAAGGGCAAGATGAGCGGCGACATCGCCTGGAACGGCCTGCCGTACACGCTGGACACCCCTTCGTTGTCGGGCAAGATCGAGCTCAATGTGGCGGCCGGCCAGTTCCTGAAAAAGGATCCGGGCGCGGCCAAGCTGCTCGGCGTACTGAGCCTGCAAATGCTGCCGCGCATCCTCAAGCTCGATTTCCACGACGTGTTTTCGGAAGGCCTGGCGTTCGACGGCATCACCGCCAACGCCACCATCACGCACGGCGTGGCGCGCACCGACAATTTGAAAATGCACGGCGTGGCCGCCACGGTCCTGATGGATGGCACGGCCGACATCGGCAACGAGACCACCAACCTGCATGTGGTGGTGATCCCTGAATTTAACCTCGGCACCGGGCCGCTGGTGTACGCGCTGGCGGTCAACCCGGTCATCGGCCTGGGCAGTTTCCTGGCCCAGCTTTTCCTGCGCGCCCCGATGATGAAGGCGCTGACCTACGAGATGCAGGTCACCGGACCGTGGAAGGCGCCGATCGTCACCAAGCTGGCTGGCGCCCACGGCAGCGCGCCGGCCGCAGCCCCCCCACCAGAGGTAAAGACACCATGACGATAGTGGCAGCGGTACAGATGGTCAGCGCCCCCGATGTGCAGCAGAACATCGCCAGCGCGCGCCGTTTGGTGGCCGAGGCGGCCGCCGGCGGCGCCACCTTGGTGACCTTGCCCGAGTACTGGCCCATCATGGGCATGAGCGACAGCGACAAGGTCGGCCACGCCGAACGGCCGGGGACGGGCCCGATCCAGGACTTCATGGCCGAGGCGGCGCGCACGCACGGCATCTGGCTGATCGGCGGCACCCTGCCGCTGGTGTCGGCCGACGCTGGCAAGGTGATGAACACGACCCTGGTGTACGACCCGCAGGGCAAGCCGGTGAGCCGCTACGACAAGATCCATCTGTTCGGCTTCACCAAGGGCGACGAATCGTATGACGAGGCGCGCACCATCGTACCGGGCGAGGCGGTGGTGATGTTCGACGCGCCGTTCGGCCGGGTCGGGCTGGCGGTGTGCTACGACCTGCGCTTCCCCGAGCTGTTTCGCGCGATGGGCGAATGCACGCTGATGGTGGTCACGGCCGCCTTCACGCACACCACCGGCAGGGCGCACTGGGAAGTGCTGCTGCGCGCGCGCGCCATCGAAAACCAGTGCTATGTGCTGGCCTCGGCCCAGGGCGGGACGCACCCGAACGGGCGCCGCACGTTCGGGCACAGCATGCTGATCGACCCGTGGGGCGAGGTCAAGGCGGTGCTGGCCGAAGGCGAGGGCGTGGTCAGCGGCGCCATCGATGCGGCCTACCTGGCCAGCGTGCGCGAGAGCCTGCCGGCGCTCAGGCACCGGCGCATGTAACCGTCGCCCTTGCGCAGGCGAGGGCCTGTAGCACGTTTGAGCATGGGTGCTATAGGCCCCCGCCTGCGCAAGGGCGATGTATTGGCAGTGCGGTACGAAAGAACTGGATATGGCACAATGCCAGTTCACACCTGAAAGAGTCTTCCCATGAAACCCTTCGAACCGAATCTCTCCTCCCTGGCGGTGGCGCGCAATGTGCTGCTGACGCCGTTCGGCCTGGATGAAGGCAAGCTGCTGTCCACGCTGGGGACCATGTTCACGCACAAGGTCGACTACGCCGACCTGTATTTTCAATTTACCAAAAGCGAAGGCTGGAGCCTGGAAGAAGGCATCGTCAAGACCGGCAGCTTTTCGATCGACCAGGGGGTCGGCGTGCGCGCGGTCTCGGGCGACAAGACGGCTTTTTCGTATTCCGATGAGATCTCCGAGCAAGCCCTGCTCGACGCCGCCGCCGCCACGCGCACCATCGCGCGCGCCGGCGCCGGCAAGATCAAGGTCGCTTCCCGCATGACGCCGGTGGGCGGACGCTCGCTGTACCTGCCCAACGATCCGCTGGCCTCGCTCGACGCGACCGCCAAGGTCAAGCTGCTCGAGCGGGTCGAGAAAATGGCGCGCAAAAAAGACCCGCGCGTGGTGCAGGTGATGGCCGGCTTGGCCGGCGAATACGACGTGGTGCTGGTGGTGCGCAGCGACGGCGTGCTGGCGGCCGACATCCGCCCGCTGGTGCGCGTGTCGGTCACCGTCATCGTCGAACAGAACGGCCGCCGCGAGATGGGTTCGTCGGGCGGCGGCGGGCGTTTCAGCTACGATTATTTCAGCGACGAAGTCCTCGACAAGTACGCGACAGAAGCGGTCAAGGCGGGCATCGTCAACCTCGATGCGCGGCCAGCGCCGGCCGGCCCGATGACCATCGTGCTCGGACCTGGCTGGCCCGGCGTGCTGCTGCACGAGGCGATCGGCCATGGCCTCGAGGGCGACTTCAACCGCAAGGGTTCGTCGGCGTTTTCGGGCCGCATCGGCGAGCGCGTGGCGGCCAAGGGCGTCACCGTGGTCGACGACGGGACGCTGGCCGACCGCCGCGGTTCGCTGAACATGGACGACGAAGGCAATCCGACCCAGTGCACCACGCTGATCGAAGACGGCATCCTGAAAGGCTACATCCAGGACACGATGAACGCACGCCTGATGAAGATGCCGGTGACGGGCAATGCGCGGCGCGAATCGTTCGCGCACCTGCCGATGCCGCGCATGACCAATACCTATATGCTGGGCGGCGACAAGGACCCGGAAGAAATCCTGGCCTCGGTCAAGAACGGGCTGTACGCGGTCAATTTCGGCGGCGGCCAGGTCGACATCACCAACGGCAAATTCGTGTTCTCGGCCAGCGAGGCCTATATGATCGAAAACGGCAAGGTGACCTATCCGGTCAAGGGCGCAACCCTGATCGGCAACGGGCCCGATGTGCTGAACCGGGTGTCGATGATCGGCAATGACATGCGCCTCGATTCGGGCGTGGGGGTGTGCGGCAAGGAAGGCCAGAGCGTGCCGGTCGGCGTGGGCCAGCCGACCTTGCGCATCGAGGATGTGACGGTGGGCGGGACCGCGTAAGCCACGCCTGCGCGTCAATAAAAAAACCCTCGTGCACCGAGGGTTTTTTTACGCCGTCAGAATTTGTAGGTCGCCCTCAGGTAAAAAGTGCGCCCCAGCGGATCGGTGTAGCGCGGATCGTAACCCTGCTGGAACGTGGTCGACTGGTTGGTGAATGGCGGATCCGTGTCGAGCAGGTTCTTGATCCCCGCGGTCAGGTCGATATGCTGCTTGCTCGAATACGAGGCCGACAGCGACCAGGACGAATAGTGCTTGACGCGCTGCGCGAACTCCGGATCGACGCCGTTCTGGTCGTCGTAGCCCGACTGGAAACGGTTGGCCAGCGTCAGCGTCCACGGCGCCATCGTCCAGGCCAGCGAGGCGTTGTGGCGCCAGCGAAATACCGGCGTGGCGTCTGCATAGCGCCCGGCGTTATGGGTGAACGGGCCGCCCGGCTCGTTCTGGTAGTCGTACTTGTCCACAAACGTGCCGTCCATGGTCAGGGTCGTGCTGCCCGGTCCCATGCGCGGCATCCGCCACAGCAGGCTCAGGTCGATGCCGCGCGTCTTGACTTCGCCCAGGTTCATCGTGGTGTCGAGCACATAGTCGAGCCGGGTGCCGGCCGCGTTGTAGACGAACAGGTCGCGGTACTTGGTGAAATTGCCGAACAGGGTTTGCTCGGCCAGCTGACTGATCTGGTCCTTGAGCTTGATGTCCCAGAAGTCGGCCGACAGCGTCAAGGTGGTGGTCGGCTCGAACACCACACCGACGCTCCAGGTGCGCGATTTTTCGGGCTTGACGTGCACGTTGCCGCCCTGGCGGATATTCTGCTGCTGGTTGCACACCAGGTTGGGATTGGCGCCGGCGACCGGCACGCCGCCCGGGCACAGCAGCGGATCGTCCCACGGCTCGGCCGTGTTGGTGGTGGTCTGCGGGCCGTAGATATCGTACAGCGTGGGAGCGCGAAAGCCCCGGTTGTACGAGCCGCGCACCAGCACCGAGCGGGCCGGCTGCCAGCGCACGGCCACCTTCGGGTCGAAGCGGCCGCCGACGTCGCTGTAGCGGTCGTAGCGCCCGGCCAGGTTGAGCTCGAGGTCCTTGATGACCGGGATGTTGAGCTCGCTGAACAGGGCCCGGATGGTGCGGCTGCCGCGCTGGTCCTGGGCGTCGGCAAAGCCCGAGCTCGACGCCTGCCCGGCCAGCGCGCGGTCGACCAGGTAGGTGGCCCGGTCGTGCCGGATCTCGCCGCCGACGGCGAAACTGAGCTGGCCGCCGGCCATCGCCATCAGGTCGCGGCTGGCCTTGAAGTCGAGCGCCGAACTCTTCACTTTGGCGTTGAGAAATTCGCCCAGCAGCAGCGAATCCTGCAGGTAGGTGTTGCCCGCCGGGGTCTGGTCGCCGAAGGGATTGAGGGTGCCGTCGGCGATGCCGGCAATCATGCGCGCGTCGATCACGTAACCGCCGGTGAAGCGGCTGGTGGCGCGCCCCTCGGCGTACGACAGGCCGCTGTTGTAGTCCCAGCCGGCCAGGTTGCCTTCGATGCTGGCCAGCAGGCGGTCGGTCTTGCTGACGTCTTTCTGCTCGCGCTTGCCCGTCGCCAGCGGGCGCCAGCTGATGTCGAGCGGCTCGCCGGTCAGGCCGGCCACCGGCGGCGTGATGCCGGCGCCCGGGTAGAACGGGCTGGTCGAGGTCATCGTCAGGCCGATTCCGGCCAGCGGCGGCGGCGCGACCCGCGAGGTATTCTGGCTGTCGCTGTGCAGGTATTCAATGCTGGCGGTATGCTCGTCGCCGAGCTTCTTGCTGAAGCGGCCCAGGAACGACGCCTGCTGGGTGCGCGGGATATCGTCGACGAACTGGGTGAAATCGAAGCGACAGGTCTGGTTGGTGGTGCTGGGAATCGAGGCCGGCGGCATGCAGCCGGTCGCGAAGCTGGGATTGCCCGAGATGCCGTTGTCGGAAAAGAAGTTGGCCGGGAAGGGCGTGCCGCTGGTCTGGCTGACGCCGCGCCCGGGCCGCACGCCGGTATTCGAAAAATCACGGTCGATCGCCGTCAGCGGCCTTTGGCGGTGCACGTCGAGCACACCGAGGAAGTTGTAGCCGTCGCTGGACAGGTCGCCCCAGCCGCCGGTCAGGTTGACGCGCTGTTCGTCGCCGCCCTTGTGCTGCGGCTTGAACGCCTCGGCGGTGACCGCCACGCCCTGGTAGGAGCGCTTGGTGATGAAGTTGATCACGCCGCCGATGGCGTCGGTGCCGTAAATGGCCGAGGCGCCGTCGCGCAGCACTTCGACCCGGTCCAGCGCGGCGACCGGGATGATGTTCAGGTCGACCGTGTCGGCGAAGAAGGGGTGGTTGGCCAGGCGCCGCCCGTTGAGCAGCACCAGGGTCTTGTCGCCGCCCAGGCCGCGCAGGTCGGCCACGCTGCGCCCGCCGGTGCCGGCGCCCACCGACTGGCTGGCCCCGGTCGAAGTCTGGTTCATCGGGATCGTGGCCAGCACTTCCTGGGCCGTGGCCAGGCCCTGCTTGGCGAAATCCTCGGCGCGGATCGAGGTGATCGGCAGCGAGCTCTGGGATGCCAGCCGCTTGATCGACGAGCCGGTGATCTCGACGCGCGGAATCGGCGCGGCCGGTTCTTCCTGGGCGTGCGCGGGCAGCGCGGCCAGCACGGCGCCGATGGCGGCGCCGCCGGCGAGCACGCTGCGCACGGCCAGGGTCAGTGTTTTTTCAATCATGGAAAAGCTCCTCGAGTAGGAAAGCCCGGCCTTTGCGGGGACTTGAATTGCAGAGTTTTGCATTCGCTCCCGCGATTCGACTGATCTGGATCAAAGGTGACGGGCATCGGCGGGTGTTTGTGGGAACGCCGCAACCCCTTGGCGGGCCGGGCAGGGCGCACGCGGCCGACGGTGCGCCTGGCCCGGCGCGGCGCGGCCGCTGCGCCCGGCAAGCACGACGAACGAACAAAGCGCTTGCCAATGCGCAGAGAATGTTGTTATAGTCGTTGCAGACTATTGGATCTGACGATGCGCTTGCACCACCTGTTTACCTGCGAGTTTTACTTTAGCCATTCCAACCCCGAGGCGGTGGAGTAGCGGCAGGTTCACGTAGCAACAACGAGATCCAGCAAGAATCCTAAAAAACCGCCAGCGATGGCGGTTTTTTTTTGGCCCGACTTTCACTTATCCAGACGGAGATACTTATGCCACGCACCGACGACCTACGCATCCGCGAAATGAAGGAACTGACGCCGCCCTCGCACCTGATACGCGAGTTCGCGTGCGGCGAAGCGGCCGAGCAGACCGCCGCCAACGGCCGCATCGCGCTGCACCGCATCCTGCATGGCCAGGACGACCGCCTGATGGTGGTGATCGGGCCGTGCTCGATCCACGACACCAAGGCGGCCATGGAATACGCGCGCCGCCTGGCCGAACAGCGCCAGCGCTTTGCCGGCGAGCTCGAAATCGTCATGCGCGTGTATTTCGAAAAGCCGCGCACCACGGTCGGCTGGAAGGGCTTGATCAACGATCCCTACATGGACAACAGCTTCCGTATCAACGACGGCTTGCGCATGGCGCGCGAACTGTTGCGCGACATCAACGAGCTGGGATTGCCGGCCGGCACCGAGTTCCTCGACGTAATCAGCCCCCAGTACATTGCCGACCTGATCAGCTGGGGCGCGATCGGCGCCCGCACCACCGAGTCGCAGGTGCACCGCGAACTCGCGTCCGGCCTGTCGTGCCCGGTCGGCTTCAAGAACGGCACGGACGGCAACATCAAGATCGCGGTCGAGGCCATCAAGGCCGCCTCCCAGCCGCACCACTTCCTGTCGGTCACCAAGGGCGGCCACTCGGCCATTGTGTCGACCAACGGCAACGAGGATTGCCACATCATCCTGCGCGGCGGCAAGACCCCGAATTACGATGCCGCCAGCGTCGAGCAGGCCTGCCAGCAGATCGCCGCCCAGGGCCTGGCCGCGCGCCTGATGATCGACGCCTCGCACGCGAACAGTTCGAAGAAGCCGGAAAACCAGATTCCGGTGTGCGCCGACATTGCGGCCCAGGTCGCCGGCGGCGACGGACGCATCGTCGGCGTGATGATCGAATCGCACCTGGTCGGCGGCCGCCAGGACTTGGTGCCGGGTAAAGAATTGACGTATGGGCAATCGGTGACCGACGGCTGCATCGACTGGGACAGCAGCGTGCGCGTGCTGGACGGCCTGGCCGCCGCGGTGCGCCAGCGCCGGCTGCGCCAGGAGGGCTGAAAAACAACACTTTCGGGCGGCCAGCGGCCGTCCGCTCCGCGCCGCCCGGCAGCAGCCGGACTGGTCCGCAGCCGCCTGCGACGCCCCTCAACTCCGCCATATCATCGCTGATCGTGTGCTAAAACCGTAGTTGTTCGCATTGTCTGAATGCGCCGGTTTCTGCACAGTTGCTTGCGCAGAGCGCTTCCGAGGCACAAAATAAACAAATGTACAGAAGGAATAGGATTTCTCCTCCCTGCATGTTGTTTATCCGCATATTTGTATTGATATCGTTGACACTGCTTCGCACGGCATGTTTCCATGTCGTGCTTGGGTTGGTAAATACTTCATTTATGAAATAAGTCCACTCAACTAGTCGCTTCAACGCGCAATGGAGCAGGTCAGCTGAAGGCAAGAATTTGCAGGAGGCAGTTGGCTGTAACAAGTGTCTGTCCGTCCCGCCTGCGCTATCCAGGGTGTGAAGGGCAAGCAGCAATTTGCAGGTACTTTTTACACATCATCCACAAGATGATGCTTAATTTAAAATCTATAATATCAAGGATTTAACAAATGATGACAGAAACCGTTTTATCGCGTTCGCTGCGCCAGATTTTCTCGACCAGCGTCGCTGTAGGCCTCGGCATGGTCGCCGTCTCGGCATTCGCCCAGACCGCCGCCGAACCTCCCGTCCAACGCGTTGAGATCACCGGTTCGTCGATCAAACGCCTGGCTAGCGAGACCGTTCTCCCTGTCACCATCATCAAGCGTGAAGATATCGAACGCAGTGGTGCAACGACCGCCCAAGATCTGGTGAACTTGATCCCAGGTAACTTCGGTGGTGGTGTCGTCGCCAACAACGTCGGCGCGACCGGCGTGGCATCGAGCGCCAACCTGCGCGCCCTCGGTTCGAAGTACACCCTGGTGCTGCTGAACGGCCGCCGGGTTGCCAACTTCGCCGTCGGCAATAGCCCAGTCGACTTGAATTCGATTCCGCTGTCGGCCATCGAACGCGTTGAAGTGCTGCGCGACGGCGCGTCCGCCGTGTACGGCGCCGATGCAGTCGCAGGCGTGATCAACTTCATCCTGAAAAAAGACTACAAAGGCCTGGAAGCGACCATCTTCAAGACCCACGTCCAAGCGGGCGGCGGCGAAGAGAAGAGCTTTAACGTTACCGGCGGCTACGGCAACCTGGCAACCGACCGTTTCAACGTGCTGGTCAGCGTCAACCACGAAGTCGATGACGTGCTGCACGCGCGTGACCGCGATTTCGCCAACACCGCCAACCGTCCTGACCTGGGTATCAACAAGGCATCGCCACGTAACGGCGTGCCTAACTTGAATTTCAATGACACCAAGGGCAACTCCTACGTCGGCGTCAACCCATACCGTTACAACGGTTGCAACAACCCTGAATTCGCGCTGGTCATCCGCGACGCCAAGTCTTGCGGTACCGACTATGTCAAGTACATCGATCTGGTTCCAGAAGCCAAGCACGACAACGTCGTCGCACGCGGTGTATTCCAGGTTAACGACGATCACCAGTTGTTCGCCGAAGCCGCTTACACCAAGGACAACCTGGTGTCGGCCTACTCGCCGTCGCCTTACACCAAGCCGATGGTCTATCCAGTCGGTGGCCGTTTCTACCCGACCAAAATCACGCTGCCTAAGGGCATGTCCCTGCCAGCTGGCTACGTCAATCCAGACGGCACCATTCGTCCGACCGCGACCACCCTCGCAGCCGACATGGATGTCACCCCGACCGGTCCGCTGAGCGGCACCTGGCGTACCGTTGCCGGTGGCGGCCGTACCGACCTGACCGAAGCGAAGAACATTCGCCTCGTGTTCGGCGCCAAGGGCGTCGTTGCTGGTTGGGAATACGACACTGCCTTCACGTATGGCAAGAACGAAGTCAACATCAGCTTCGGTCCAGGCAAGTTCTCGTACGCCAAGCTGACCCCGCTGGTCAACTCGGGCGCGATCAACGTGTTCGGTTCGCAAGATGCAACCAGCCTGGCAGCATTGCTGGGCGCACAGATCACCGGCTTCGAAAACGGCGGTACCTCGATCTCGAAAGAGTTCGACTTCCGCGTCTCGAAAGAGCTGTTCCAGTTGCCTGCCGGCGCTGTGGGCTTCTCGGTCGGTACCTCGTATCGCCAGGAATCGCTGGATCAGGTGTCCTCGCCAGTGCTGGCGACGGGCGACGAAGTTGGCGGCGCAGGTGAAATTCCTGGCGTTACCGGCGACCGCAAGGTGTTCGGCTTATTCACCGAAGCAATCGTGCCTATCGTCAAGGATGTCGAGCTGACCGCCGCTGCCCGTTACGACAAATACAAGAACGGTTTCGGCACCTCGTTCGACAACATCAGCCCGAAACTGGGTCTGACGTGGCGCCCTACCAGCACCTTGTTGCTGCGTAGCTCGGTCGCGCGTGGTTTCCGTGCACCGACCCTGGTCGACAATCTGTCGCCTAAGTCCCTGAACAACACCTCGTCGAACTTCAGCGATCCAGTGCGTTGCCCGAATGGCGTGCCAGTAACCAGCGTCAACGTCGTCGGCGCTCTGCAAGACGAGTGCAACGTGCAGCTGACCACCCAGAACAGCGGCAATCCGGACCTGAAGCCGGAAAAATCGAAGCAGTACACGATCGGCATGGCCTTCCAGCCATTCCCGTTCCTGAGCGGCTCGCTCGATTACTGGAACATCGAGATCAACCAGGCGATCAACTCGATGTCCGAGAACACCGTCTTCGGCGATCCAGTTGCCAACGTGAACCAGTTCTGGCGTTACAACCCGCAAACGGATCCGAACATGCTGAACCCGATCCAGGGCAGCACCAACAAGGATTTCCCGCTGGCGTTCGTATCGCTGCCTAAAGTCAACACCGGCAAATTCTTCGCCGCTGGTTTCGACTTGAACCTGAACCTGCGTCAGAAAACCAGCGTTGGCGCCTTTGGTGTCAACTACGATTCGACCTACTACACGCAGCACGGCTACCAGTACGAAGGTTCGCCAGAAGTGAGCGACAATGGCACCTACAAGGATTTCGGTCCTGCGCCACGCTATCGCCACGCTTTGACGGTGAGCTGGAAACTGAACGCATGGGATGCATCGGTAACCCACAACTTCACCAACGGCTATCAGGATTTCACCGATCCGCTGGCAGTCGGTCCGACCTACCCGCTGGACCGTACGGTCAAAGCGTATCAGACGTTTGATGCCACGCTGGGTTGGAAGCCGATGAAGGGCCTGACCATCGGCCTGGGCGTCAAGAACCTGCTGGATCAGGACCCACCGTCGTCGCGTACCAGCGTCAACTTCCAGACTGGTTACGACGCGTCGTTCACCAACCCGCTGGGCCGTACTTACTACCTGCGCGCGACTTACAAGTTCCTGTAATCGGCAAAGGCAGCAAGCACGACAGGCGCTTCCCGGTCGCAGTTTGACCGGGTCGCGCCGAACATCACTGGTATAAAAAAAGCCTGGCAGACGCAAGTCTGCCAGGCTTTTTCCATTCTGAAGCGCGACCTGGCAGACCCGGCTGCCAGGCGACGCCGCTCCTTAAATCCCGTTCTTGTTGGTGCGCTGGGCTTCGGCGCTGCGGCGCATTTCTTCGGCGTCCTGGACCGACATGGTGGCGGTATTGGCGCTGCCCTTCTTGCGCGGAATGTTGGAACCTGTCGGATATTCGGTGTCAGTGACGGCGGCCACGGTGGTGGCATTGTCGGCGGTGGTGGCGCAGCCACCCAGGGCGGCCAGAGCCGACATGCACAACAGTAGTTTTTTCATTGTAAGTTCTCCACAGGTAATGGGTTTGGTAGGCCTCCGCCTTGTGCGCGGGGGCGAGCGGCAAGTGTAATCCCAATAATGCTCAAATAGCAATTGAAATTGACGTCGAAAGCCAGGTCTTTATGGGACTGCATGCGCACTGAATAAATACGGCCGCACATGGGCCACGCGCGGGCAACATTGAAGCAGCAAAATGCGTTATCGTTAGGCCACATTTTTGCGCAGGGATTGCAGGCATGACTATATTCGGGTGCAAGCCAGTGGCCGTCCTCTTGCTGACCGCCCTGCTGGCGTTCGGCGCCGCCCAGGCCGCCGCGCCGGTAAAGACGCTGCGCTACATTTTCCCCGCCGCCGAGACCGGCTTCGACCCGGCCGTCGAGCGCGACCTGTACAGCAACCACGTCTGCCAGGCCATCTTCGAGACGCTGTACACCTATGACTATCTGGCGCGTCCGGTCAAGCTGGTGCCGCTCGCCGCCGCCGCGCTGCCCGAGGTGTCGGCCGACGGCAAGACCTACACGATCCGCCTGAAACAGGGCCAGTACTTCACGCCCGATCCCGCCTTCAAGGGCAAGCGGCGCGCGCTGACCATGGCCGACTATATCTATTCATGGAAGCGCCTGTTCGACCCGAAACTGGCCTCGCCCCACAGCTGGCTGCTGGAAGGCAAAGTAGCCGGCCTGGACGCGCTGGCCGCCAGCGCCAAGAAGAGCGGCAAGTTCGACTACGATGCGCCGGTGGCCGGGCTGGAACTGGTCGACCCGTACACGCTGCGCATCCACCTGACCCAGACCGATTTCAACCTGGGCATGATCCTGGCGCACGTGCCGACAGTGGCGGTGGCGCGCGAAGTGGTCGAGGCTTATGGCGACATCAACGGCGCGGCGATGGCCAACCCGGTCGGCAGCGGCAACTACACGCTGGGCCAGTGGGTGCGCGGCAGCCGCATCGTGCTTGAGAAAAACCGCGCGCATGCGGACATGGTGTGGGACTTCAAGGGCAACGGCACGCCCGACGACGAGCGCATCATCGCCCAGATGAAGGGCAAGCACATGCCGCAGATCGAGCGCGTCGAGATCAGCATCATGGTCGAGGACCAGTCGCGCTGGCTGTCGTTCCAGAGCGGCGCGGTCGACCTGTTCTGGCTGGACGGGCCGCTCGCGCCCAAGGCCATGCTGAACGGGAAGCTGCGGCCCGAGCTGGCGGCCAAGGGCGTCCAGCTGTCGCGCCTGATCGATCCCGAGATCACCTATTACTACTGGAATATGCTGGACCCGGTGGTGGGCGGCATGGCGAAGGAAAAAATCGCGCTGCGGCGCGCCATCGCGATGGCCCACAACGTCGACGAGGAAATCTCCATCGTGTGGAACGGCCAGGCGCAGCGCATCGACTATCCGATTCCGCCCGGCGTCGTCGGACACGACCCGGCCTACCGCAGCGTGCTGCAGTACGATCCGGCGCTGGCCAACAAGCTGCTCGACCGCTATGGCTACAAGAAGGGCAAGGATGGCTGGCGCACGCTCCCGGACGGCAAGCCGCTGCTGCTGCACTACACCTCGCGCAACGAGGCGTCCGGCGTGCTGCTGGCCGAGGTGTGGCGCAAGTCGTACAACGCGATCGGCATTCGAATGGCAAGCGACCGCCTGGTCTTCAGCGATTTGCTGCAGGCCGAAAAACTGTGCAAGCTCCAGTCGCGCAATTTCCAGTGGGCGGCCGACTATCCGGACGGCGACAACTTCATGCAGCTGTTCTACGGTCCCAACGTCTACCAGAACAACGCCGGCTGCGTGGCCGACCCGCAAGTCGACAAGCTCTATGCCGCCACCCGCATGATGCCGGCCAGCCCCGAACGCGACGTGCTGTACCACCAGATGGCGCGCCGGATCGAAGTGATCGGCGCATCGCGCGTGGCGTATGCGCGCTACCGCAACATGCTGGCGCAGCCGTCGGTGCTGGGCTACGCCAAGCATCCGATCCTGCATCAGGAGTGGGCCTACATCGACATCGATCCATCGCGCATGCCGCCCCGATAAGCGCGCGTTTGCCTCCACAATAGAAAGCACCTTTCGATCATGTTTGCCTATATCCTGCGCCGCCTGTGGCAGATGCTGCCCACCATGGCCGGCGTCGTGCTGCTGGTGTTCCTGCTGTTTAACTGGGTCGGCGGCGACCCGGCCTATATCCTGGCCGGCAAGATGGCCAGTGCCGAGGAAATCGCCGGCATCCGGCGCCAGCTCGGCACCGACCAGCCCTACTATGTGCAGCTGTGGATCTTCGTCAAGCAGATCGCCACTTTCGACTTCGGCAATGCCTGGAGCACCAGCGAACCGGTCTCGCAGATCCTGCGCACCCGCATCGGTCCCTCGCTGACCGTGCTGGTGCCGCTGACGATACTGGAAACCTTTTTCGGCGTGGCGCTGGCACTGGCGATCGCCTTCGTGCGCGGCTCGCTGACCGACCGCGCCGTG
>JANYGW010000227.1 GCA_025359245.1 Massilia sp. | reverse complement strand
CCCAACGGAAAAACCGGGGTCTGCCCCCTCGCTTTCTCGGATCGGCCCATCCGGCCAAAAAAAGGAAAATCGTGGAAGAAGACAACGCATCGCGCAGTTCCCCCAACGCCCATGTGGTCGGCGTCAAGTCATGGATCGCCTACATCGGTGTGATCGCCATGGCGGTGCTGCTCTACTGCCTGGTGCCGCTGGCCTTCATGGTGGAACCGAGCGGCATCGTGGCCGGCGTAGTGATGGTGGTCGCAACCCTGATCGTCGGCTACCGCTTCCTGACACTGCGCAGCGTGCAGTTGTACTACGACGACGTCGGCGTATGGGTATTCTCCGGCATCCTGCCCTGGAAAAAAGGCGTGGCCGGCGTCAAGTGGCGCGACATGGATGAAGCGACTTTCGAGCAGGGCTTCTGGAGCTGGATCACGCGCTCCTACACGATCCGCATCGGCCACCGCTTCACCAAAGCCAGCGAAATCCGGCTGACCAGCATCGCGCGCGGCGAGGATGCCGTCACTACCTTGAACGCCCATCAACAGGCCCTGATCCGCGAAGGCCGTATCGAATAAGGAGCTCGCATGCGCATCGTTCTTGCCTTGGTCATTTCCCTGATCGGCGCCAGCGCCGGCGCGGCCTGCCCGCCCGACGGCATGAGCCGCACGCAGCTGGCCGCCCTGCGCGCCGCAAAATGGGAAGTCGCCGCCCCTGCCAAGCGGCAGGCGCTGGCGATCGGCATGCTCGACTGCCTGCTCGATCCCGATCCCGTTCTGCGCGACGACAACGGCTTCGAATCCCTGCAAATGTGGATGCGCACCCAGAAGCTCGACACCGCGACCATGCAGGCGATCCGCATCCGTTTGCAAGCGCGCCTGACTGCCGCGGACCCGACCGGCGTGGCGCAGCCATTCGCCGCGCTGACGCTGGCCGAGTTGGTGCGCGCTGACCGCGTTAAGCCCTTCCTGTCCGAGCCGGAGCGCGCCGCACTGGTGCGCGCCGGCACCGCCTACCTTGCCGGCGTACGCGATTATCGCGGCTTCGAAGAGAAGGACGGCTGGCGCCACGGTGTCGCCCACGCGGCCGACCTGATGCTGCAAATGGCCGTCCACCCGGCGCTCGGCAAACCGGAACATCAGGCGATGCTCGCCGCGATTGCATCCCAGCTGGCTGCGCCGGGCCAGCAGATCCCGGCTCATTTCTACCGCTACGGCGAAGGCGAGCGCCTGATGGCGCCCGTGTTCTACCTCGGCCGCCGCGATACCCTCAACGCGGCAGAATGGGAAGCCTGGTTCGCGGCGCTCGCGCCCGCGCCGGGCGCGCAGTCGCAAGCAACGCTGGCCTGCCGCCACAACCTGAAAAGCTTCCTGTATCCGCTGTATGCATCCCTGGCCGAAAGCAAGGATGAAGCACAGCGCGCACGCTTGCTTCCTTTTGTTACAAAGGCGCTCAAACAGCTCGATTGATGCTACTCTGGCGCCCGCCGCGCCACACACTACGAGGTATTTACCCAATGATCAAAACCAAAATCGCACTGGCAGTTTTATTGACGACCTTCGCGCTGGCGCCTGCAAGCGCCGCCAAGTCCAAAAAAACGCACAAGGCAAAAGCCGCCGCCACTTCCAGCTCGTCCAAGGCCAAGCACAAGCACGGCAAGGTCAAGGCGCCGGTGGCATCCAAAAAACATCATGCCGCCGCCAAAGCTGCCGTGCACGCAGCGCCCCACATCGCGGCCCCGGTCGCGTATGTCGCTCCCGAAGCGAACAATGACCGCCGCTTCAACACGGTCAGCATGCAATTCCTGGGCGACCTGTGGAAGATCGACCCGGAAAGCGCGATCACCGTCGGCAAGTACGACAGCGCCGCCAACCTGACCATCCCGAGCCCCGCGACGCGTGCGAAGCAGCTGGCCTTCATCGACGACTGGCTGCAAAAATTCGGCAAGATCGATGCGACCAAACTGTCGGCCAAGCAGCGCACCGACCATGCGCTGGTGATCAACAAGCTCCGGTCCGACCGCTGGTACCTGACCGACTTCCGCGAGTTCGAATGGAATCCATCGCTCTACAACATCGCCCAGCCGATCGACCTGGTGCTCGGCTCCGAATATGCGGCCAAGCCGCAGCGCCTGCGCACGCTGCTCAAGCGCATCGCCGATGTGCCGGCCTACTACCAGGCGGCGCAGGCCAGCATCGTCAGGCCGACCCACGAGCACACCCAGCTCGCGCTGCAGCAGGCGCCCGGCACCATGACAGTGCTGGCCGACTTGGGCAAGGCGGCGCAGGAATCGATTTTGACGCAAGCCGAAAAGAACCAGTTCGCGCAGCGCATCGCCGCCGCCGGAACCGCGCTGATTGCGTACGTCGATTTCCTCACTGACCTCGACAAGCAGCAGCAGGCGTCCAACAGTGCCCGCTCTTTCCGGATCGGCAAGGCGCTGTACGAGCCGAAGTTCGGCTACGACGTGCAGGCTTCGGTCAGCGCCGAACAGATGTACCAGAAGGCGCTGACAGCGCGCGAGCAGCTGCTGCAGCGCATGGACACCATCTCCGACGAGCTGTGGACCAAGACCATGGGCACTGCCGCCAAGCCGGCCGACCGCACCGCCAAGATCGGCATGGTGATCGACCGCCTGTCCAGCAACCACGTGGCGCCGAAGGACTTCTTCAACGAGATCCGGCGCCAGATTCCGGTGCTGCAGGACTGGGTCACGAAGAACAACCTGCTCACGCTCGATCCGCAAAAGCCGCTGGTGGTACGTGAAACGCCGCTGTACCAGCGCGGCGTGGCAGGCGCCAGCATCGATGCGCCGGGGCCGTACCGCCCGCAGGACCGCACCTTCTACAACGTTACGCCGCTCGACGGCCTGACGTCCGAGCAGGCCGAAAGCAGCCTGCGCGAATACAACCAGTGGATCCTGCAGATCCTCAACATCCACGAAGCGATCCCGGGCCACTATGCGCAGCTGGTGTATGCAAACAAATCGCCATCGCTGATCAAGTCATTGTTCGGCAACGGCGCGATGGTCGAGGGCTGGGCCGTGTACGGCGAGCGCATGATGCTTGAATCGGGCTACGGCGACAACACGCCCGAGATGTGGCTGATGTACTCGAAATGGAATCTGCGCACCGTCACCAACACGATCCTCGACTACAGCGTGCACGTGCTGGGCATGACCGAAGCGCAGGCGATGGACCTGCTGGTGCGCCAGGCCTTTCAGACCAAGAGCGAGGCGACCGAAAAGTGGCATCGCGTGCAGGTCACGTCGGTGCAGCTGACCAGCTACTTCAGCGGCTACAGCGAAATCATGGAATTGCGCGAGCAGCGCAAGCAGGCGCTGGGGCCGAAGTTCGTGCTCAAGGACTTCCATGAGCAGTTCCTCAGCTACGGCAGCGCGCCGGTCAAGATGATCAAGGAGCTGATGCAGTGATACGGATGATGGCAGGTACCGCCGTGACGGCAGGCCTGGTGTATTTGCTGGCCTGCCTCGCGCTGTTCCTGATGCAGCGTTCGTTCATTTTTTACCCGCAGCCGCGTCGCCACGGCGCGCCCGACAGCGTGGTCGCGATGAAGGTCGACGGCGCCGTGCTGCAGCTCTCGGCCCGGCCCTTGCCCGGCCCCGACGCCATGCTCTACTTCGGCGGCAATGCCGAGGATGTATCGGGCAGCATGCCGACCCTGGCGCAAGCCTTTCCGAAGCACGCGCTGTACCTGATGCACTACCGCGGCTACGGCGGCAGCACGGGCAAGCCAAGCGAGGCGGCGGTGATTGCCGATGCCCTGGCCATGTTTGACCAGCTGCACGCGCAGCACCCCAACATCACCCTGGTCGGGCGCAGCCTTGGCAGCGGGGTCGCGGTGCACCTGGCCAGCGTGCGGCCGGTTGTACGGATGGTGCTCGTGACACCCTACGACAGCCTGGTCGGACTGGCAGCGCACCAGTTTCCCATGTTCCCGGTGCGCTTCCTGCTGACCGACAAATTCGAATCATGGCGTTATGCGCCGCTGGTGACGGTGCCGACCACCATCATCATGGCCTCACACGACACGCTCATTCCGCGCTCCAGCTCGGAGCTGCTGCTGACCCGCTTCAAGCCAGGCATCGTCACGCGCTCGGTGGTGATACCGGACAGCGGCCACAATACCCTGTCGGACCGGCCTGCGTATATCGATGCGCTGCTGGCCGGTGCACCGCAAGCGCGATGATGTTGCGCCGGCTTTGCATGGCCCTGGCTGGCCTTGCGTTCAGCGCCGGCTGCCTGGCGACCGGCTACACGACCGAACAGGAGGCGCTGGCCAATCTGTCCAGGGGACGGCATCCGGTGGCGTTGTCGGGCGACGGCAAGTGGATCTTTCACGTCGACGCGCAACGCATGCTGCGCCGAACAGGCGCCGACGGCTTGAAAAGCATGGCTGCCATCAAGCTTGGCATGCCGGTATTCGCATTGTCGGCCAGCCGGTCCGGAAAAAATGTCGTGCTGCTCGGCCCGAGAAACTGCCTGGCGATTGCCACCTTCGACGCCGGCCTCGCGCCGTCCGTCGCCTGGTTCACGTCGCCGCATGCGCATGCGCTGGAAGGCGAATGCAGCACGCTGCAGAACGAACCGGCCGACGCACTTGTTTCTGATTCGCGCTACGCGATTGCCATCTCGTCCGATGCAAAGTTGATCGCCACGCCGTCGCCGTATGGCGGCGTGAAGCTGATCGATGCCGAGCACCCGGCCAGCGCCTGGCAAATTCCGACCGGTCAGACCGGGGTCACGCAGCTGAAATTTCTCGACAGCGACAGGAAGCTGCTGATCGTCATGGCGAGGATGGGAGAGGGATATGAAAGCCCTTCCACCGGCAGCAATATGCAGTTTGCGATCTGGGATCTGCAAAAAAGGGAGCTGTTCAACCTGCACGCCAGCGCCGATGCGGAGAATTTGCTCGAACCCGATTTCGTTTCCACGTATGCGACCGGCAGCGGCGAAGCCCTGATGTTCACCAGCGCAGGACAGTCTGCGGCGGTCAACGCCTCCGGCGAGCCGACTGGCCGGCTGGTGCCGGCGTCTTCGTACCGCGTCGACCTGAAGCGCTGCGGCGCAAGCCGGCTGGCGCTCCTGGACATTCCGCAGGAGGGCCTGGTCGACGTGGCAGCCGATCCCCATGGGCGCTGGTTCGCCTCAGTCGCCGCGCAAGAGAACGCGAAGACCCACGCCGCACAATCCCTGCTGCTGGTGCGCGACCGCGCCGGCAAGGTCCTGTTGCGGCGCAACCTGGGCTACGTCCTGACCGGCCTGATCTCGTCAAACGATGGCGCGACACTTTATGGGAGCACGCGCGACCCGCGTGAGCTGGACGAGGCGCAACGCCCACGCACGGTCAAGGGCGAACCTGGCGGAGAGCTCAAGGCCATCGACCTGACTGCGGCAATCGCCGGGATGGCGCGCGTGGATGGCACCTGGTCGGACGCGCGCTGCCAGCTGGAAGACGAAGACGCCGCCGCACGCGACATCGCCATCGACGGCAAGGCGCTTCCCGCGCTCGCCAGCATCACGCTGAAGTTCACAGCGGGGGACGAAAACGCCGCACAGACCTGTGGTCCTTATCCTGGAATGACGCCTGCGCAGCCGTGGCGTTTCAAGGAAGACGGCACCGTCCTGATCGACAGCGGCAGCGCGCTCGAACAGCGCAATCCCGCCGACGGCAAGCTGCTGCGCCAGTTCGCAACGCCGCGCAGCAAGACTGTGTGCAGTGTCGTCGACTGGAAGGACAACCGCTTCCTGAGCTGGCAGGGCGACACCATCAGCACCAGCCCACTGGAGGCGGGCTCCGACAAGGGCCAGCGCAAGCTGCTGGTCAGGATGCCGGGCTGGCGCGTACGCGGGGTCGAGTCGCTCGGGGGCCGTTTCGGCGTGCGCTGGGTCAGCAACCAGTGCAAGGAAGACTCGACTGCTGGCGGCGCGCTCGCCATCACCTACGACCGGATGGGAAAGGAACTTGCCCGTGTCAAGGGCGAGGCCTGCCAGATCTCCTATGACCAGGAAGAGTACAGCGACGAACCGTTGTTCAAGCCCGCCAAACCGGCAGCGGCGAAATACCGGTGGGAGTCCAGTCATGCCGGCAGCGTGCGGGCGCGCAAGCGGGCCGCGGCCGGACAGCCCGAGCGTACGGTCCTGTGGAGCGGCCTTGCGATCACGCCAGCGCCGATTTTCGCCCAAGGCGAGGAGGAGTCGCCGACCGGCACGGTCAGCGCCCTCGGCGGATCATTCGGCGTCCACGTCCATGGCCGCGTGGTCGATATTTTCGACGTCGCGGCGCGCCGTCGCGTGGCCAGCATCAAGCTCGCCGCGCCAGGCGCCATTGCGTGGCACGAGGCAAGCAGGACCCTGGTCATCGAGGACGCATCTGCAGGTGGCGCGGCCACAGTCTTGCGGGCTTACCGGCTCGACTAAGCGTTACGCCGCATTCGGAATCAGCGCCAGCAAATCGGTCACGCCGATATCGACGCCAGCCTGCGACAGCAAGGTGCTGGCCTGGCCGCGATGGTGAGTCTGGTGGTTGAAGAAATGCAGCGCCAGGCTGCCGAAGCGCTTGTTCGACACCACGCCCTTCGTGTTCGCATAATGGAGCACGTGATCGAGGTCGGCATCGGCCAGCTGCGCCACCCACGCCCTGATCGTCGCATCGAGCATCTGCCGGTGCGCGCCCAGCACGGCCAGGTCGGTGCTGAAGGTCGCCGTGAGCGCGCTCGGCGCCGGTGCGGCCAGCAGCGGCTGCAGCGCTGCATGGCGGGCCGGATGCGCCGCAAAGCGCCGCAGCCAGATCGTGTCGCCCGCCACGATATGATTGAGCGTGCCGCTGATGGAGCCGAAAAAGGCGCCGCGTTCGGCCAGCAGCGCGTCCGGTGCCAGCCTGGCGGCGGCTGCGTACAACTTCGCGTTCATCCATTCGTTGTACTCGGCCAGCATGGCCAGTTGCGCACGTTCCGACATCGCTCCCTCCCAGGTAAATACTGTGCAATTACGCACAAACGGCGTGCCCGCACGCGCCGCGAATCTTAACAGTTCGAAAGACTTAATCCAGTAGAATTATTTTGGGCTGTTACATTCCGTGAAGTTGTTCAGCTGTCCCCCTCGAAATGTCACGACCGCGGCGCACCGGCGCCGTTTCCCCACCCAGCACGACACCGATCACCCCGTTCCTGGCAGGTGAGGCGCTGTGCCGCCTGCGGCAATCCGGTTGCCAGCGATCACGCCAGCAGAGCATGACGCCATATCGTATTTTCACGAAAAATTGGAGACTTCACATGACCACGAACATCAAGACCCTGTTGGGGCGCCTGGCGGCGTCGCTGCTGATCCTGCTTCCCGCCGCGCTGCATGCGCAAGTGGCGGCCGGTCCCGGCGCCTGGAGCGCCAACCAGACCTGGGCCGCCGACAGCGTCAACGGCGGCAGCCTGACCGGCTATTTCTACTGGCCCGCCAGCCAGCCCACGCTGGGCGGCAAGCGCGCGCTGGTGCTGGTGCTGCACGGCTGCACCCAGACCGCCAGCGGCGACGTCATCGATTCCACCAGCGACAGAGGTTTTGGCTGGAAGGCAGCGGCCGAACAGTATGGCGCCGTGATCCTCGCGCCTAATGCCACCGGCAACGTCTACAGCAACCACTGCTGGGACTATGCCAGCACCAGCCATAACCGCAGCACCGGCCACGATGCGATCCTGCTGAACCTGATCAGCCGCTTCGTCACCAATGCGCCGTACGCGATCGATCCGAACCAGGTGTACGTGACCGGCCTGTCGTCGGGCGGCGGCGAGACCATGGCGCTCGGTTGCATGGCGCCGGATATCTTCGCCGGCGTGGGCATCAACGCCGGGCCGCCGCCGGGCACCACCACCGGGCAGATCGGCGTCGTGCCGTCGGGCTACACGGCGACCACGGCCGCCAACAACTGCAAGAGCCTGGCCGGCGGCAACCTGGCCAAGTTCTCGACCCAGCTCGCCAGCGTGATCTGGGGCACCAACGATTACACGGTGGCCCAGGCATACGGACCGGTGGATGCGGCCGCCATGCGCGGCGCCTACGGCGGCACCTTTACCAAAGGGAGCACGGCGACCGTGGCGACCGGCGGCAGCAACATTCCCTACATCGACAGCAACGGCAAGCTGCGCACGTCGGAGATTACCGTCACCGGCATGGGCCACGCGTGGCCGTCGGGCACCGGTGGACAGAACGCCAATTATGTCGATGCCACCAAGGTCAACTACCCGGCCTTCGTCATGGATTTCTGGTTCGCGAATAATCTGCGCGCCAGCGCCATCGCCGCACCAGTGATGACGGCCTGCCAGGCCAGCGTGGCGGGCAACGCGGCCACCATTACCGGCGCGGCCACCGACGCCGCCGGCACCGTCAGCAGCTACAAGGTCGTCCTCAACGGCGCCACTGCGGTCAACGATGCCGCCGCAGGCAGCGGCGCCAGCTTCAGCATCGGCTACGCCCTGGCCAACGGCTATTACACGGGCAGCGTGACGGCCAGCGATGCCGGCACCGGCCAGACCTCGAGCGCCTGCGCGATCCCGCAATTCCTGGTCGGCCCGGCACCGGCGATCCAGCCGCCCGCCGGCCTGGCGGTCACGGGCGCGAGCGCCAGTTCGATCAGCCTGTCGTGGAGCGCGGCCAGCGGCGCCACCGGCTACAACGTCTACCGCAACGGCGCCAAGGTCACCGCCACGCCCGTGACCGGCACCACGTACACCAGCACCGGCCTGGCTGCCAGCACCAGCTACAATTTCCAGGCGTCGTCGGTGGGCACTGGCGGGGTGGAAAGCGTGCTGTCCAATCCAGTCACGGGATTGACCACGTCGGGCTTCGTCTGCAGCGCCACCACTGCCAGCAACTACGCGCACGTGCAAGCCGGACGCGCGCACGATGGCGGCGGCTACGCGCTGGCCAACGGCTCGAACCAGAACATGGGGCTGGACAATACCTTCTACACCAGCACGCTGGCGCAGACGTCGGCCGGGTATTACATCATTGGCAATTGCCCTTGAAGCAAGCTGATTAATGGTTGCACCGCTGTCGGAAAGACTGACGCCGCGGTGAGCCATTGTCCTACTTACAGTGCCGGCGCGGATGGCTAAGATGGTGGGCTACACCATTGGGGAGGCAGTCATGTTTTCATCAACTACCAGGCTCAGTCAGTCAGTCACCGACTTGATCCGCGCCGATCACGCACAGTTGCTGGTGAGCTTTCACCAGTACACCGCGGCCAGCAAGACCAGCGCCCGCAAAGTGCTGGTCGACGCCATTTGCGACGCGCTCGAAATTCATACCATGCTGGAAGAGGAAGTGTTTTACCCGGTGCTGCGCCGGCTCAATCCGGACGAAGCAGTGATCCAGAAAAGCGAACCGGAGCACGACGAAATGCTGCGCATGATCGCCGAACTACGCCAGACCAAAGTCACCGATGAGCGTCACGATGCCTTGCTGCTGGAACTGGTGCGCGATGCGATGCACCATGTGGCCGATGAAGAAACCGTGCTGTTGCCGGAGGCGGAACGGCTGCTCGACAGTACCAGGCTCAATGAACTGGGGGAGGCCATGCAGCGGCGCCGGCTTGAATTGCAAAAACCGGGCAAGGGCGGTCGGAACGTGGCGACGGGCTTCTCCGGCAGCACGACTGCGATTGTCGTCGGGCTGGCCGGCGCGGCACTGATGGCGGCGCGCCTGGTGACGAAAAAGGAACCGGAACTCAGCAACTCGCGGCACTGAAGATGCCGCCCACGGTCGAGACGACGATGTTCACCGTCTCCACGCTGAACCGCCCGCGGTTGAACACGACATCAGCGAGGAATAAACTAGCCACCAACAAGTACGAGAAATACCACAGGCCGACATAGTCACCCAGCAGTATGGTTTGCAGCCAGTTCTGCTGGAAGAGGTACACCCCGCCCACCAGCAATGCGGCGCCGAGCAGGATCAGTGCCGGCGCCAGCAACTGGCGCCCGGAGCGCGTCCACAACGCGGCGATCAATCCCAGCAAGGCAAACACGAAGGCGTTGGCGGCGCTGAAGATGCGTACTTCGCGCACCAGCGCCAGCGTCACCTTCGCATAGGTCGCGTCCGTCAACGCGCGGGCATGGGCCAGCGAGCCAGCATTGGCGGCCTGATGCGCGATTTCCTTGCTGTGTTCTAGTGCCAGGCGCGCAGCGGCGATCGACAATCCGTGCCCGGGCGCATCGATCCGCTGCCGGACTTCCGTGGCGATGGCCTGGCCGGCCCAGAATTCGATGGCCGCCGGCTTCAGCCAGGCCAGCGCCAGCAGCAGCGCGAACACGGCCGCGCCAGCCCAGGCCACCAGCAAGACCGCGCGCCGGATCGCCGCGTCGGACCTACTGGTTAGCGCGATGGCCATAGCTGAGCACCCTTGTCATTTCCCACTTGCTCTCTTTGAAGCGCCAGACGATGGTGAAGTCGGCCTGGCCTTCGCATTTTCCGGTGTCGAACTGGCAGAAGCGGTGCGTGCCTTGCGCGATCGCGCCGAAACCCTTGACCGGGAATACTTTGAGCGTGCCCGGCACCAGCTCGCGGCGGAAATGACCGCAGACGTTTTTGGCCGTATTGGCCAGCATCTGCGCGCGGTCCCAGGTGACGCCGCCAGTGTCGTGATAGAACTCGACGTCGAGGACGAAAAAGGCCGCGTGCTTTTGCAGCTGGGCCGGATCCTGGCAATGGTTGAAGGCGTCGAAGGCGGCCGTATCGGCGGCGGCGATATCGGCGAACAGCTGTTCGTCCTGGGCCGCCAAGGCCGGGCTGGCGCCCAGCAAGGCAACGGCCAACAGGGCCAGGAACACGCGCGTGGTGGTTTTCATGGTCAGCCTTCCCGCAGGAGTGGTTCGTCACAGGCTGCAGTATCCCCAGCGCGGGGGCGCCGTTCAAGCGCGCTGCGACGAACGGTGGTCCCGGAAGGTTAAACGGGAATCGGACCGGCGAAGGTCAGGATATTGCCGTCGATGTCGAGGATGGAGAATTCGCGCAGGCCCCAGGGCTTGTCGCCCAGCGGGTCGTTCGGATGGACGATGTCGAGCGCCAGGTATTCCTGGTACAGCGCGTCGATGCCGTTCACGTTGACGCGGCAGCCGGTGGTGTTCGGGATGGCGGGATCGTCGGTCAGCCAGAAATGGACGTCGACCTCGTCGCGCGAGACCATCGCCACGGTCGGGTGCACGGCAATGCGCTGAAAGCCCAGCGCCTCGAAAAACTTGACGCTGCGCTCGATGTCCAGCGACGCGAGTTTGGGAATGGCGGTTTTCAACCACGCATGCATGGCGCGTCCTTGGTGATTTTCGGAACTTATCCAATAATCATCAAAGTATATGCCATTTGCATAGCGGCCGTGCGAGTGCGTTTCAGGCCGTTTCTTCGGGCGCCTGGGTGGCCTTGACGAAGACCGGCGCGACCAGCAGGCCGAGTTCAAACAGGATGCACATCGGCACGGCCAGCGACAGCATGCTGACCGCGTCCGGCGGCGTCACCACGGCAGCGATGACGAAGGCGGTGACGATCGCGTACGGACGGAATTCCTTGAGCTTGGCCACGCTGACGATGCCCATGCGTACCAGGATCACGACCACCACCGGCACCTCGAACGTGGCGCCGAAGGCCAGGCACATCGACATGACAAAATCGAGGTAGTTTTCGATATCCGGCATGACCGCGATCGAGGTCGGGGCGAATTCGCTGATGAACTTGAAGACGCGCCCAAACACCAGGAAGTAGCAAAACGCCACGCCCGACATGAACAGGAAAGACGAGGAAATCACCAGCGGCAGCACCAGGCGCTTTTCGTGCGCATACAGGCCGGGCGCAATGAAGGCCCACAGCTGGTAAAACACCCACGGCAAGGCCAGGATGAAGGCCAGCACCAGCGTGACCTTCATCGGCACCAGGAAGGGCGAGATGACGCCAGTGGCGATCATCTTGGCGCCGACCGGCAGCGAAGCGATCATCGGGCGCGCAATGAAATCGTAAATACGCGATGGACCAGGCCACGCGAACAGCGCGGCGCACACGATGCCGATGCCGATGATGGCTTTGACCAGGCGGTCGCGCAGTTCGATCAGGTGAGAGATGAAGGTCTCTTCGGCCGGGGCTTGGTCTGTCATTTAAAAGAACGAAGAGGTGGAGGAGGCGCGCGGGCGGAATTTCTTGACGCGTGCGGCGCCCGACATGATGTGCGACTTTCCACCATTTCGTTGCTTGTACCAGCCTGGGATGGCCGAATTGCGCACCAGTTTTTTGCGCCGGAAATCGCGCGCCTTGCGTTCAAGGTCGCTCATGGTCGCCCTCGGCGTAGTCGACGACGGCAGGTCGCGCCAGGCCGATTCGACGTCGTCGATGCTGTCCTTGACCGCGCTTTCGACGTCCGAACGGATCGTCTGCGCAGTCTCTTCGACTTCCTTTTTCAGGTTGCGCAGTTCGTCGAGCTCGATCTCGCGGCTCACCTCGGACTTGACTTCGTGCAGGTAGCGCTGTGCGCGTCCGTACAAAGTACCGGCCATGCGGGCTACTTTCGGCAACTTTTCAGGGCCGATGACGATAAGCGCGACCACGCCAATAATGGCGAGTTTGGATAATCCAAGATCGATCATGGAGTCTTCAAGTGGTGAATGCCATGCGTGGGTTCAGCACGCGCGGAACTCACAACTTGTTTTTTTCTTTCGCTTCGACGTCGATCGTGGTCTTGTCGGCGACCTGGGATGGCGGCACGACTGCCGTCGGCTTTTCGTCTTCCCCGCGCACGCCGTCCTTGAAGCCCTTGACTGCCTTGCCGATATCGCCGCCCATGTTGCCCAGTTTCTTGGTGCCAAACACGAGCACCACAACCAGCAGCACAATCAGCCAATGCCAAATACTCAATCCACCCATCATTTTCTCCTAGCGAGGCGCACGCGCCTTCAATCATCAAGCACACGCCGGTATTTTACGCGATGCAGGGTTGCAATGGCTATTACCGCTGACCTCGCCACGGGCGCGGGCCGCCGTACAGGTGTAAATGCAGATGGTACACCTCCTGCCCTCCGTCCGGCCCACTGTTGATCATCGTCTTGTAGCCGCCGCCCGGCGTGCCGTCGGCGTCGTAGCTGACCGCGCAGCCGTGTTCGGCCGCCAGTTTCGGCACCAGCGTCATCATCTTGCCCAGCAAGCCCGCATGGCTGTCGTCGCAATCGGACAGGTTGGCCAGGTGTAGCTTCGGAATGATCAGCAAATGCACCGGCGCCGCCGGGTTGATGTCCTTGAAGGCCAGCAAGTCCTCGTCTTCGTAGACTATGCTCGACGGAATTTTCTTGGCGGCGATTTTACAAAACAGGCAGTTGTCCACGATGGCTCCGGATTCAGTTTTCATCTTTGCGGGCGGCTTTCTCGTCGATGCCGGACACGCCTTCGCGGCGCGCCAGTTCGTCCAGCACTTGCTGCGGCGTCAGGTCGAATTTGGCCAGCAGCACCATCGAGTGGAACCACAGGTCGGCGCATTCGTACAGCACCTTGGTCGTGTCGCCGTCATGGCGCGCGTCCTTGGCCGCCATCACCAGTTCGGTCGCTTCCTCGCCGATTTTCTTGAGGATGGCGTCGTCGCCCTTGGCGAACAGGCGCGACACGTACGAGGTGGCCGGATCGCCGCCGTTGGCGAGCTTGCGCGATTCGATCACGGCCGCCAGGCGGCTCAGGGTAACGCTCATGGTGTCTTCTTCGGTTTGGTGTAGATTGTTTCAGGGTCCTTCAGCACCGGCTCGGTCACCTGCCAGTCGCCGCTCTTGGCGTCGCCGTCGAATTTTTGATAGAAGCACGAGTGGCGTCCGGTATGGCAGGCGATGCCGCCGGCCTGCTCGATCTTGAGCAGCACCACGTCTTCGTCGCAATCGAGGCGGATCTCGAGCACCTTCTGCACGTGCCCCGATTCCTCGCCCTTGTGCCACAGCTTCTTGCGCGAACGGCTCCAGTACACCGCTTCGCCCAGCTCCACGGTCCGGGCCAGCGCGTCGCGGTTCATCCAGGCGAACATCAGCACGTCGTTCGAGCCGGCTTCCTGGGCGATCACCGGCACCAGGCCGTGCTCGTCCCATTTCACTTTCTTGAGCCACTTCAGGTTGGTTGGCATGCTCGCTCCCGTTTAATCCAAACGCATCGGAATGCCCTGCGCGGCCATGAAGCGCTTGGCTTCCTGGACCGTATGGTGTCCGTAATGGAAAATGCTGGCGGCCAGCACCGCGTCGGCCTTGCCGATCTTGATGCCGTCGGCCAGGTCCTGCAGGCCGCCCACGCCGCCCGAGGCGATCACGGGAATGCCGACCGCGTTCGACACGCCGGCCGTCAGTCCCAGGTCGAAGCCGATCTTGGTGCCGTCGCGGTCCATGCTGGTCAGGAGGATCTCGCCGGCGCCCAGGCTTTCCATTTTCATCGCCCATTCGATCGCGTCCAGGCCGGTGGCCTTGCGCCCGCCGTGGGTGAACACTTCCCAGCGCCCCGGCGCGACCTGCTTGGCGTCGATCGCCACCACGATGCATTGCGAGCCGTGTTTTTGCGAAGCGTCGAACACCAGCTGCGGATTGGTTACGGCCGAAGTGTTCATGCTGACCTTGTCGGCGCCGGCGTTGAGCAGGCGCCGCACGTCGGCCACCTGGCGCACGCCGCCGCCCACGGTCAACGGAATGAAGACGGTGTTCGCTACCGCTTCGATGATGTGCAGGATCAGGTCGCGGTCGTCGCTCGAGGCGGTGATGTCGAGGAAGGTGATTTCGTCGGCGCCTTGCTCATCGTAGCGGCGCGCGATTTCGACCGGGTCGCCGGCGTCGCGCAGCTCGGTAAAATTGACGCCCTTGACGACGCGGCCGTCGGTCACGTCCAGGCAGGGAATGATGCGTTTTGCGAGCATGGTAGTTTCGGTCCGACCTGGACTAGATGGCCAGGTCTCCTTCGGTAAGTTCGTCGGCGCGCAGCTGCGCTTCGGCGAGGTTGATCGTGCCTTCGTAGATCGAACGGCCGCAGATGACGCCTTCGATGCCTTCTTCCTGGACCGCGCACAGCGCTTCGACGTCGCCGATGTTGTGCAGGCCGCCCGAGGCGATGATCGGGATGCGCACCGCTTGCGCCAGCTTGACGGTCGCTTCGATGTTGATCCCGCCCATCATGCCGTCGCGGCCGATGTCGGTGTAGATGATCGATTCGACGCCATAGGCTTCGAACTTCTTGGCCAGGTCGATCACTTCGTGGCCGGACATCTTGCTCCAGCCGTCGGTGGCGACCTTGCCGTCCTTGGCGTCCAGGCCGACGATGATGCTGCCCGGGAAAGCGCCGCAGGCGTCGTGCAGGAAGCCGGGGTTCTTCACGGCCGCGGTGCCGACGATGATGTAGGTGATGCCGTCGTCGAGGTAGCGTTCGATGGTGTCGAGGTCGCGGATGCCGCCGCCCAGCTGGACGGGGATCTCGTCGATGCCGTTTTCGATGGCGAACTGCTGCACCACTTTGAGGATGGCCTTGACCGCATTTTCGTTCTTCGGCTTGCCGGCGAACGCGCCGTTCAGGTCGACCAGGTGCAGGCGGCGCGCGCCCTGCTTGAGCCAGTGCAGCGCCATCTCGGCCGGTTCTTCGGAAAATACGGTGGCAAGTTCCATATCGCCCTGTTTGAGGCGCACGCAGTGACCGTCTTTGAGGTCGATGGCAGGAATAAGCAGCATGTCGTTGTCGTCTAAATGGTTAGGTTGGGTTCAGGGATTCCAGTGAACGAAATTCTTGTACATCTGCAGTCCCGCCGCGGCGCTTTTCTCCGGGTGGAACTGGGTCGCGAAAATATTCTCGCGGGCGACGGCGCAGCAGAACGGCGCGCCGTAGTCGGTCTCGCCGGCGACCAGCGACGCGTCGGCCGGCTGCACGTAATAGCTGTGCACGAAATAGAAATAGGCGTCGTCCGCGATGCCGTTCCACAGCGGGTGGGTGCGCACCTGTTTGACGCGGTTCCAGCCCATCTGCGGGACCTTGAAGCGCGAACCGTCGGCCTGCACGCGGCCTTCGAGCTGGAAGCGCACTACCTTGCCGGGCAACAGGCCCAGGCCGGGCGTGTCGGCTTCTTCGGAGACGTCGAACAGCATCTGCTCGCCGACGCACACGCCCATCATCGGACGCGTCTTCGAGGCGCGCAGCAGCGCTTCCTCGACGCCCGAGGCACGCAGGCTGGCCATGCAGTCGCGCATCGCGCCCTGGCCCGGCAGCACGATGCGGTCGGCGCTGTCGATGTCGGCCACTTCGCCCGAGATCAGCACTTCTGCTTCGGGCGCGACCGCGCGCAGCGCTTGCGCCACCGAACGCAGATTGCCCATGCCGTAATCGACCACTACAATTTTATTCATGGCGTTACAGGCTGCCCTTGGTTGAAGGGATGGTGCCGGCCGAGCGGGCATCGAGTTCGGCGGCCATGCGCAGCGCGCGGCCGAATGCCTTGAACACGGTTTCGCACTGGTGGTGGGCGTTCTCGCCGCGCAGGTTGTCGATGTGCAGCGACACCAGTGCGTGGTTGACGAAGCCCTGGAAAAATTCATGCGCCAGGTCGACGTCAAAGGCGCCGATCATCGAGCGCTTCCAGGGCACGTGCATTTCGAGGCCCGGGCGGCCCGAGAAGTCGATCACCACGCGCGACAGCGCTTCGTCGAGCGGCACGTAGGCGTGGCCGTAACGGCGGATGCCCTTCTTGTCGCCGATGGCTTTGGCGACCGCCATGCCGAGCGTGATGCCGGTGTCTTCAACCGTGTGGTGGGCGTCGATGTGCAGGTCGCCCACGCACTCGATGTCGAGGTCGATCAGGCCGTGGCGCGCGATCTGGTCCAGCATGTGGTCGAGGAAGGGCACGCCGGTATTGAGCTTCTGGATGCCAGTGCCGTCGAGGTTGATCGAGACCTTGATTTGGGTTTCGTTGGTATTGCGCGTAATGGATGCGGTGCGGGTCATGGAGTGGCTCGGTTAGTGCGAAATCAGCGATGCCTTGAAGGCATCCAGGAAGGCGGCGTTTTCTTCGGGCGTGCCGACGGTCACTCGGATGCAATTGGCCAGCATCTGGTGCATTCTACTCACATTTTTGACCATGATCTTGTCCGCCTCGAGTTTCGCGCAGGCATCGATTGCGTCGGGTACGCGCAGCAGCAGGAAATTGGCGGCCGACGGAAAAACCGTCACGCCGGGCAGCGCGGCGAGGGCGGCGGCGAGGCGGGTGCGCTCGGCGATGATCAGGCTGGCCTGGTCGTTGAACACGTCGATGTGGTCGAGCGCGAATTCGGCGGCGACCTGGGTCAGCACGTTGACGTTGTACGGCGGGCGCACTTTTTCGAACTGTTCGAGCAGCTGCGGCGCGGCCGACATGTAGCCAAGCCGGATCCCGGCCAGGCCCAGCTTGGACACGGTGCGCATGACAACCAGGTTCTCGAACTCGGGCAGGCGGTGCATGAAGCTGGTGCGCGCGAACGGGCCGTAGGCTTCGTCGACGACGGCGATGCCGGTGTCGCCCAGCGCGCCGATGATGTCGACCACGTCGGCTTCGGCGAACAGGTTGCCGGTCGGGTTGTTGGGGTAGGCCAGGAACACCACCGCCGGCTTGTGCTCGGCGATGGCGGCCAGCATGGCCTCCTTGTCGAGCGTCAGGTCGGCCTTGAGCGGGATGCCGACGAAATCGGCGCCCAGCACCATGGCAGTGCGCGCGTACATGACGAAGGCCGGCACCGGCGCCATGATCACGGCGCGCCTGTCGCGCGTGGCGACCGTCTGCATGATCATCGTGATGCATTCGTCCGAGCCGTTGCCGAGCACGACATCGTAGCCCTTCGGTACGCCCATGCGGGCGCAGATCTTGTGCTTCAGGCTGGCGTAGCTGGGCACCGGATAGCGGTTCAGCACCGCGTCGGCCAGGCGGCGTCCCAGTTCGGCGCGCATGTGCAGCGGCAGCGGGTAGGGATTCTCCATCGCGTCGAGCTTGATGAAGCCGCTCGTTTCGGGCACGTGGTAGGGCGCGTCGGCGCGTATCTCGGGCCGGATGGTATTGGCGATCAGCTGGTCGAGAAAGGTCATGCTGTTGGTTCCTCAAGGGGAAGGTCGAGCGTCAGGTTTTCCGGCGCCGCCTTCTTGGTGGGTTTGCGCTTCACAGGCTTCCTGGCGACTTGTTCTTCGGGCGCGGCCAGGCGGTTGCGGATGGTCTCGCAGTAGTCGGGATTGAGTTCGAACCCGACAAAATTGCGTCCGCAGCGTTTGGCCGCCAGCGCGGTGGTGCCGCTGCCCATGAACAGGTCGAGCACCACGCCGTCGGGCGGGCACGAAGCCTTGAGCATGCGCTCGATGATTTCCAGCGGCTTCTGGGTCGGGTGGTCTTCCCGTTCCGGATGCTCGCGATGGAGACGCGATACGCTCCACAGATCTTTGGGGTTGTAGCCCAGTTCCAGCCATTTGGCGCCCACGAAGATGGAGCGCGAACGGGCTTTCTTGGTTTCGGCGTCGTACGGGATGCGCACGGCGTCGAGGTCGAAATAGTAGTCCTTGCGGTTGACGAAAAAACCGATGGTGTCGTGCACCGAGGTGAAGCTGCGCACGCTGCCGCCCATCGACGGCACGCGGCGGTCCCAGATGATTTCGTTCATCATCGTCATGCGCTGCTTGAGCATGACGAAGATCTCCGGCGAAAAGCGCCAGGTCAGGAAAATGTACAGGCTGCCGTTCGGTTTCAGCTTGGGCAGCGCCTTGCTGATCCAGTCTTCGGTCCAGGCCAGGTAGTCGGCCACGCTTTGCTGGTCCGAATCGTTGCCGTAGTCCTTGCCCAGGTTGTAGGGCGGGTCGGTCAAAATCAGGTCGATCGACCCATCGGGGATGCGCGCCAGTCCCGCCAGCGCGTCCTCGCAAAATACCTGGTTGATCCAGGCGGCCGTCATGGCACGGGTTTCAAGCGCAGCTCGGCGCTGCGGGCGTGCGCCTGCAAGCCTTCGCCGTAGGCCAGTTCGGCCGCGACCTTGCCCAGTGTTTGCGCGCCCGCTTCGGACACGAAAATGACCGACGAGCGCTTCTGGAAATCGTACACGCCCAGCGGCGACGAGAAACGCGCCGTGCGCGAAGTCGGCAGCACGTGGTTCGGGCCGCAGCAGTAGTCGCCCAGCGACTCGGATGAAAAGCGGCCCAGGAACATGGCGCCGGCATGGCGGATCTGGTCGGCCCACTGCTGCGGGTTCTCGGCCGAGATTTCCAGGTGCTCGGCGGCGATCGCATTGGCGATATCGCAGGCTTCCTGCATGTCGCGCACTTTGATGAGCGCGCCGCGGTCGGTCAGCGAGGTGCGGATCGTGTCGACCCGCGGCATGGTCGGCAGCAGCCTGTGGATGCTCGCTTCCACCGCGGCGATATAGTCGGCGTCGGGGCACAGCATGATGGCCTGCGCCAGTTCGTCGTGTTCGGCCTGCGAGAACAGGTCCATCGCGACCCAGTCGGGGTCGGTGGTGCCGTCGCACAGCACCAGGATCTCGGACGGGCCGGCGATCATGTCGATGCCGACGGTGCCGAACACGCGGCGCTTGGCGGCGGCCACGTAGGCGTTGCCGGGGCCGACGATCTTGTCCACGGCGGCGATGGTTTCGGTGCCGTAGGCCAGCGCGCCGACTGCCTGCGCGCCGCCGATGGTGATCACGCGGGTCACGCCCGCAATCGCGGCGGCGGCCAGCACCATCTGGTTCTTGATGCCGTCCGGGGTCGGCACCACCATGATGATTTCCTTGACGCCGGCGACCTTGGCCGGAATCGCGTTCATCAGCACCGACGACGGATAGGCGGCCTTGCCGCCCGGGACGTAGATGCCGACCCGGTCGAGCGGGGTAATTTTTTGCCCAAGCACGGTGCCGTCAGGCTCGGCATAGCTGAACCCTCGCAGCTCCTGCTTCTGGCGCTCGTGGAACACGCGGATGCGGTCGGCGGCGGTCTGCAGGGCGATGCGCTGGGCCGGCGGCAGGCTGGCCAGCGCGGCCTCGAGCTCGGCCTGCGGGATATCGAAATGCGCCATGCTGGCGACGTCGCCGGGAATGCGGTCGAAGCGGATCGTGTAGGCCAGCACGGCGGCGTCGCCGCGCTCCTTCACGTCATGCAGGATGGATGCTACAGCATGCTCGATCGCTTCATCGGTGGACGCTTCGAAAGCCAGCAGCGTATCGAGGCGTTGTTTGAAGTCCGGCTGGGCCGAATCGAGTTTGCGTATCTGTAGCGGCATGATGTTCAGTTCAGTTGTTAAGTTTCGACGCTCGTTCGAACGCCTCGAGTATGGGTTGCAAGCGCTCGCGTTTGAGCTTGAGCGCGGCCTGGTTGACCACCAGGCGCGAGGAGATGTCCATGATCTCCTCGACCTCGACCAGATTGTTGGCGCGCAGCGTGCTGCCGGTCGAGACCACGTCGACGATGGCGTCCGACAGGCCCACCAGCGGCGCCAGTTCCATCGAGCCGTACAATTTGATCAGGTCGACGTGCACGCCCTTGGCGGCGAAGTGTTCGCGCGCGGTCTGGGTGAACTTGGTGGCCACGCGCAAGCGCGCGCCGGTGCGCACGGCTTTTTCGTAGTCGAAGCCCGCGTGCACAGCGACCGACATGCGGCACTTGGCGATATTCAGGTCGATCGGCTGGTACAGGCCTTCGCCGCCGTGTTCGAGCAGCACGTCCTTGCCGGCCACGCCGAAATCGGCCGCGCCGTACTGCACGTAGGTCGGCACGTCGGACGCGCGCACGATGATCACGCGCACGTTCGGGTCGTTGGTGGCCAGGATCAGCTTGCGCGACGTTTCCGGATTTTCGAGCACGGTGATGCCGGCCGCTTCGAGCAGCGGCAGAGTGTCTTCGAAGATGCGGCCTTTCGACAGCGCCAGGATCAGCTGCGAGTTGGCCGGATTGCTAAATTGGCTCATACCTTGATACGCACGATATCGGCGCCGACTGCGGACAGCTTCACTTCCATGCGGTCGTAGCCGCGGTCGAGGTGATAGATGCGGTCGATGATGGTTTCGCCGCGCGCGGCCATGGCGGCGATCACCAGCGAGGCCGAGGCGCGCAGGTCGGTCGCCATGACCGGTGCGCCCACCAGGTGGTCGACGCCCTTGATGAAGGCGGTGTTGCCTTCGGTGGCGATCGAGGCGCCGAGGCGATTCATTTCCTGCACGTGCATGAAGCGGTTTTCAAAAATGGTTTCGGTCACGCGCGAAGTGCCGCTGGCGATGGTGTTGACCGCCATAAACTGGGCCTGCATGTCGGTCGGGAAGCCCGGATATTCGGTGGTGCGGAACGACACCGGCTTCGGACGGCCGCCCATTTGCGCGCGGATCCAGTCCGGGCCCATGGTCATGACCAGGCCGATTTCACGCAGCTTGTCGAGCGCGACGTCGAAGATGTCGGTGCGGGTGTTCTTCAGCAGGATGTCGCCGCCGGTGGCGGTGACGGCGCACAGGAAAGTAGCCGCTTCGATCCGGTCCGAGATCACCGCATGGCTGGCGCCGTGCAGTTCGGGCACGCCCTGGATCACCAGGGTGTCGGTGCCGATGCCTTCGATCCTGGCGCCCATCTTGACCAGCAGGTTGGCCAGGTCGGTCACTTCCGGTTCACGCGCGGCGTTCTCGAGGATGGTCTCGCCTTCGGCCAGGGTAGCGGCCATCAGCAGGTTCTCGGTGCCGGTCACGGTGATCATGTCGGTGTGGATACGCGTGCCCTTGAGCTTCTTGCACTTGGCGTAGATGTAGCCGCCTTCGATGGTGATCTCGGCGCCCAGCGCCTGCAGGCCCTTGATGTGCTGGTCGACCGGACGCGAGCCGATCGCGCAGCCGCCCGGCAGCGAGACCTTGGCTTCGCCGAAGCGCGCCAGCAGCGGGCCGAGCACCAGGATCGAGGCGCGCATGGTTTTCACCAGTTCATAGGGCGCTTCGAGCTTGTCGACGGCGCTGCCGTTGAGGGTCACGCGTTCGTCGTCCTGGACCACTTTGAGGCCGGTCTGGGCCAGCAGCTTGAGCATGGTCTTGACGTCGTGCAGGCGCGGCACGTTGGTCAGTTCCAGGTCGCCGGCCGTCAGCAGGCCCGCGCACAAAATGGGAAGGGCCGCGTTCTTCGCGCCCGAGATGCTGATGTCGCCATCGATGCGCTTGCCGCCGACGATCTTGAGCTGGTCCATGTCTTATCCTTGGTATTCTTCAGGGGTGAGGGTCTTCATCGACAACGCGTGGATTTCTTCGCGCATGCGCTCGCCCAGCACAGCGTACACCAGTTGGTGGCGCTGGATCGGACGTTTTCCGGCGAACGCGGGAGAAACGATCAGGGCGTTGAAGTGCTGGCCGTCGCCGTCGACTTCAAGGTGGGTGCATGCGAGACCGGCCAAAATGTAGCCGTGTATCAGTTCGGGAGTGGTGGCCATGATGGTTCCTAATTAGTGGCGCAGGTTGTAGCCGCGCTTGAGCAGGTTGACAGCGATCAGCGCGAGTAGCGCGAAGAACACCGACACAATGGCGAGGCTGGTCCATGGCGAGATATCGGACTGGCCGAAAAAGCCGTGGCGAAAGCCGTCGATCATGTAGAAGAACGGATTGAAATGCGAGACCGCCTGCCAGAACGGCGGCAGCGACTTGATCGAGTAGAACACGCCCGACAAGAAGGTGGCCGGCATGATCAGGAAGTTCTGGAAGGCGGCCAGCTGGTCGAATTTTTCGGCCCAGATGCCGGCGATCAGGCCCATGGTGCCGAGGATGGCCGCGCCCAGCACCGCGAACACGACGATCCACACGGGCGCGACGAAACTCAAGTGGGTGAACCAGACCGTGACGACGAACACCCCGAAGCCGACCGCCAGGCCGCGCACCACGGAGGCGAGCACGTAGGCCGAAATGATCTCCCAGTGCGACAGCGGCGGCAGCAGGATGAACACCAGGTTGCCGGTGATCTTGGACTGGATCAGCGAGGACGAGGAATTGGCGAAGGCGTTCTGCAGCACGCTCATCATCACCAGGCCGGGTATCAGGAAGGCGGTGTAGCCGACGCCTGCCAGCATGTTGACCTTGCCTTCGAGGACGTGGCCGAAGATCAGCAGGTACAGCATGGCGGTGAGCACGGGGGCTGCTACGGTTTGCGTAGCAACCTTCCAGAAGCGCAGCGTTTCCTTGTACAGCAGGGTCTGGAAACCGACGGAGAAGATACTCATACCGAACCCTTGTCCATGATCTGCAGGAAGATGTCTTCGAGATCGGCTTGCTGCAACTGCATTTCATCGATGACGGCGCCCGCTTCGCGCAGGCGCGCCAGGATAGGTTCGACTTCGGTGACGTCGTTCACGCGCAGGCTGTAGGTATTGCCGCTGCCGTTGCCGTGCTCGTCGTGCGAGACCAGGTGGCGCAAGCCTTCCGGCAAATCGCCGCCGGACAGATGCACGATCAGCTGCGAACCGGAGATGCGGCGGATCAGCGCCGACATGGTGTCGAGCGCGACCACCTGGCCAGCTTTGAGCATGGCCACGCGCTGGCACATGGCCTGCGCCTCTTCCAGGTAGTGGGTGGTCAGCACCACGGTGTGGCCTTCGCGGTTCAGGCGCGCGATGAATTTCCACAGCGTCTGGCGCAGCTCGACGTCGACCCCGGCGGTCGGCTCGTCGAGCACGATCACGGGCGGCTTGTGCACCAGCGCCTGGGCCACCAGCACGCGCCGCTTCATGCCGCCCGACAGCGCGCGCAGGTTGACGTCGGCCTTGTTGGTCAGGTCCAGTTCGCCCATGACCTCGTCGATCCACTTGTCGTTGTTCTTCAGGCCGAAGTAGCCCGACTGCAGGCGCAGCGTTTCGCGCACCGTGAAGAAGGGGTCGAACACCAGTTCCTGCGGCACCACGCCGAGCTTGCTGCGCGCGGCGCGAAAATCGGTGATGACGTCGTGGCCGTGGATGGCCACGCTGCCCCGGTCGGGCCGGATCAGGCCGGCGATGGTCGAGATCAGGGTGGTCTTGCCGGCGCCGTTGGGGCCGAGCAGTCCGAAGAATTCGCCTTCTGCTATCGATAAGGAAACGCCGTCCAAGGCTTTCAAGCTCTTGTAGCTTTTCTCGACACTGTTAATCTGGATCGCTGTCATGCTTTTCATCGGTAGGTGTTGTCTATACAGCATGCGTATATGCAACGAAGTAAGCCGTCAATTATAGGTGAAATCGGGTAATACAGAGTCGAGCCGTCAATTAGCGCTCGTCTAGACAAGAAGCGGACCGCGCGCGCAATCGCGCGCCCCGTCCCCGTGTAAAAA
>JANYGW010000132.1 GCA_025359245.1 Massilia sp. | reverse complement strand
TCTGACCCCAAGCCGGCCTGGGTCTGACCCCAACGAAATGGGGCCGGCCGGCACGTATTCAACAGTCCGGTATAATTAGAACGGTCGTTCTTTTATTCTTAAGGCAAGCCATGAAATCCTCCCGTTCCGAATTCCTCACCGTGCGCGGCCTGCGCACCCATGTGCGCCACTGGGGCCGGGAAGGCGCGCCGAAGATTTTCATGGTGCACGGCTGGATGGACGTGGCCGCCTCGTTCCAGTTCGTCGTCGATTGCCTGCAGGGCGACTGGCATGTGATCGCGCCCGACTGGCGCGGCTTCGGCCTGTCCGAGCGCACCCAGTCCGACACCTACTGGTTCCCCGATTACGTGGCCGACCTCGACGTGCTGCTCGACCATTTCAGTCCTGATGAGCCGGTCAACCTGCTGGGCCACAGCATGGGCGGCAACGTGGTCAGCCTGTACGCGGGCGTACGACCCGAGCGGGTGCGCCGCCTGATCAACCTGGAAGGCTTCGGCTTGCCGCCCACCCATCCGGGGCAGGCGCCCAAGCGCTACGCCAAGTGGCTGCAGGAGTTGCGCGAGCCGCCGACGCTGCGCACCTATCCGAGCCGCGCAGCGGTCGCCGCGCGCCTGCAAAAAACCAATCCGCGCCTGAGCGACGAACGCGCCGCCTTCCTGTCGCAGCACTGGGCGGCCGAGAACGCGGCCGGCGAATGGGAAATCCTGGGCGACCCGGCCCACAAGAAGCCGTCGCCGCTGCTGTACCAGGTCGAAGAGGTGCTCGCCTGCTGGAAGCAGATCAGCGCGCCGGTGCTGTGGGTGGAGGCCGAGGACACCAATATGTGGCAGTGGATGGGCCCCAAGCCGGAGGCGCGCATCGAGATCGACCGCCGCCTGGGCCACCTGGCCAAGGTCAGCGCGCAGATGATGGCCGACGCCGGCCACATGCTGCACCACGACCAGCCCGAAGCGCTGGCGCGCATGCTGGAAGACTTCCTGCTCGCGGCCTGAAGCGGCGTCCGGAGGATTTTGCCGCGGCAGCGTACAATGAGGCCTTCCTCACTCCGCTGCCGCACAGAGCGTTTACCTCCGTATGAATGTAGATTTGCATTGCCACTCGAACGTGTCCGACGGCGTCCTGGCGCCGGCCGCGCTGGCCCAGTATGCACACCAGGCCGGCGTCAACGCCTGGGCCCTGACCGACCATGACGAAGTGGGCGGCATCGCGCGCGCACGTGCGGCGGCCACCGACGTGCGCATGCGCTTCGTGCCGGGCGTGGAAATTTCGATTACCTGGGCCGGCCACACCGTGCATATCGTCGGCTTGCAGATCGATGCCGGCAACGCCGCGCTGGTCGATGGCCTGGCTGCGACCCGTAGCGGGCGCGATGCGCGCGGGCGCGAGATTTCGGACCAGTTGGCCAAGGTCGGCATCCCCGGCGCCTACGAAGGCGCGCTCAAGTTTGTCGACAATCCCGACCTGATGTCGCGCACCCATTTCGCGCGCTACCTGGTCGAATGCGGCGCCTGCGCGAATCTTCCGGAAGTGTTCCGCAAATACCTGGTCGAAGGCAAGCCGGGGTATGTGCCGCATCGCTGGGCCAGCCTGACCCAGGCGGTCGGCTGGATCCAGGGCGCCGGCGGCGTCGCGGTGATCGCCCATCCGGGACGCTACAAGCTGGGCCTGGTCGGGGAGGGCGCGCTGTTCGACGAATTCAAGCAGCTCGGCGGCACCGCGATCGAGGTGGTCACCGGCAGCCACAGTCCGGACCAGTACCAGGTCTATGCCGAGCAGGCGCGCCGTTACGGCTTCCTGGCTTCGCGCGGAACCGACTTCCACGCGCCGGGCGAGTCGCGGGTCGATTTCGCGGCGCTGCCGCCCTTGCCGGGCAATGTGACGCCGGTGTGGCACGACTGGTTCTAGCGCGGTTTCGAAGCTGGAAACGCCGGCTTTGCTTTACAATTGGCTAACGTCGTCCTCGCGAAAGCGGGGACCCATGCTGAGCACGCTCGGTATGGGTCCCCGCTTTCGCGAG
>JANYGW010000131.1 GCA_025359245.1 Massilia sp. | reverse complement strand
CTCGCGAAAGCGGGGACCCATGCCAAGCATGCTCAGTATGGGTCCCCGCTTTCGCGAGGACGACGTGGTAACTATCCTTAAAAATGTCACTGCATCGCAGCTGGCTTACACCCCGTACGGGATCCAGACGTTCTTGACCTGGCTGGCGTGCGCCAATACCGCGCGGCCGCCCGCTTGCTTGATGTCGTACCAGTCGCGCCCTTTGCCGCCGCCCACCCAGGTGCGCTTGAGCGAGGTCGACGACAGGCGCTCGACTTCGGCGCAGCCTTCGGCCGACCCGTCGTGCCGCCACACGGCGTCGACGTCCGAGTGCGAAGCGAGCGTCTTGGCCAGTTCGTCGGCGCTGCCGGTGATGATGTTCAAGGCGCCGCCCGGCAGGTCGGACGTATCCAATACCTGATACAGGTCGGTCGCCGCCAGCGGGAACGCCTCGGACGGCACGGCGATCACGCGGTTACCCAGCGCCAGCGCCGGCGCCACCAGCGAAATGAAGCCCAGCAGCGGCGATTCGTTCGGGCAGATGATGCCGATCACGCCGACCGGCTCGTTCAATGCGACGGTGATGCCGTGCATCGGCGGCTGGTGCGCCAGGCCGTCGTACTTGTCGGCCCACGCCGCGTAGTAGAACAGGCGTTCGATCGAGGCCTGCACTTCCTTGTGCGGATCCTTGAAACCGGTCATCGCCGTCAGGCGCGCGGCAAATTCGTCGGCACGGATCGCCAGGTTCTCGGCGATGTAGTACAGCACTTGCGCGCGGTTGTGCGAAGTCGCCTTGGCCCAGCCGGACGCCTTGTGCGCCGCTTCGACGGCATTGCGGATGTCCTTGCGGTTGCCTTCGCCGACGTCGGCCAGGAAGGCGCCGTTGGCGCCCGTGATCGCGCGGCTGTAGGCGCCGTCAGGGCGCGCCTGCTTGCCGCCGATGTACAGCTTGGCGGTACGGTCGATCGCGAACGGGTCACCCGATTCGGACGACTTGACCTTGCCCTTCGCTTCGACCATGGGTGCGGCCGGACGCGCGTCTTCCGACAGCGCCGTCATGTATTCGAACATGCCTTCCTTGCCGCCTTCGCGGCCGAAACCCGATTCGCGGTAGCCGCCGAAGCCGCATGCGGCGTCGAACTGGTTGGCGGTGTTAATCCACACCACGCCGGCCTTGATTTGCGGCGCGATGTCCAGCGCCAGGCTGATCGACTCGGACCACACGCAGGCGGCCAGGCCGTACACGGTGTTGTTGGCCAGCTGGACCGCTTCGACCGGGGTGCGGAAGCTCATTGCGACCAGCACCGGTCCGAACACTTCGGTCTGGGCGATGCCGGCCGAAGTGGACGCGCCGGTGATCAGCGTCGGCGGGAACCACGAGCCGTTGGCCGGCAGTTCGCATGCAGGCTGGTAGATGGTGCAGCCTTCGGCGCGGGCCGATTCGACCAGGCCTTCGATGCGCTGGCGCTGCACCGGATCGACCAGCGCGCCGATGTCCATCGACTTGTCGGTCGGCGAACCGAGCAGCAGCTTGTCCATGCGCGCGCGCAGCTTGGCCAGGAAGCGTACTTCGACCGATTCCTGCACCAGCAGGCGCGAACCGGCGCAGCAGACCTGGCCCTGGTTGAAGAAGATCGAGTCAACCAGGCCTTCGACGGCGGCGTCGAGGTCGGCGTCTTCAAACACGATGAACGGTGATTTGCCGCCCAGCTCCAGCGACAGCTTCTTGCCGCTACCGGCGGTGGCCTTGCGGATCAAACGGCCCACTTCGGTCGAGCCGGTGAAGGCCAGCTTGTCAATGCCGGGATGGTTGACCATCGCTTCGCCCACGCGCCCGTCACCGGTGACGACGTTGACGACGCCGGCCGGCACGCCGGCCTGCTGGCAGATCTCGGCAAACAGCAGCGCCGACAGCGAGGTGAATTCGGCCGGCTTGAAGACGACCGTGTTACCGGCGGCCAGCGCCGGTGCGATTTTCCAGGCCAGCATCAGCAGCGGGAAATTCCAGGGGACGATCTGTCCGACCACGCCCACGGCGCGGTAGTCGGCGAATTCTTCCGACTGCAGCTGCGCCCAGCCAGCGTGGTGGTAGAAATGGCGCGCCGCCAGCGGCAGGTCGGCATCGCGCGTTTCGCGGATCGTCTTGCCGTTGTCGAGCGTTTCGATCACGGCGAACAGGCGCGCGTGCTTTTGCAGCAAGCGGGCCAGCGCGTACAGGATGCGCGCGCGTCCATGGCCGCCCAGCGCGACCCAGCCCGGCTGGGCGCGGCGCGCCGCTGCCACGGCATTGTCGATGTCTTGCGCGCTGGCCTGGCTGACCTGCGCCAGTTCCTTGCCATCGGCCGGATTGACCGACGCGAAGGTGTCCGCGGCCGGGGTCCAGGCGTTGTCGATGAACAGGCCGAAGCGGCTCTCATGCTGGTCCAGCCACGCTTGCGCTTCTTTGGTGCTCTCGGGGGCAGGGCCGTAGTCCATAGTCTGAAGAATCTCGTTAATTGTTGGCATGACGAATCCGTGTAATGGTTATGGTTGCGCGTGGCGATGGTTCGCGGAGTAGTTCCCGGTGACGTAGTGTTCGAGCTGGCGCTCGATGTCGGTCAGCAGGCTCGATGCGCCGATGCGGAACAGGTGCGGCTCCAGCCACTCGTTGCCGAGTTCTTCCTTCATCAGGGTCAGGTACTGCAGCGCGCCCTTGGCGGTGGCCACGCCGCCGGCCGGCTTGAAGCCGACCTGGAAGCCGTACTGCTCGTGGTATTCGCGGATCGTGCGCACCATCGTCAGCGCGACCGGGATGGTGGCGTTGACGCCCTCCTTGCCGGTCGAGGTCTTGATGAAGTCGGAACCGGCCATCATGCAGACCCACGAGGCCTTGGCCACGTTTTCCAGCGTCAGCAGGTCGCCGGTGGCGAGGATGGCCTTGACGTGGGCGTCGCCGCAGGCTTTGCGGTAGGCCAGCATTTCGTCGTACAGCGCTTGCCAGTTACCGGTCAACACGTGCTGGCGCGTGATGACGATGTCGATTTCGGTGGCGCCCGCGGCGACCGACAGTTCGATTTCGCGCAGCTTGGTTTCCATGCTCGACAGGCCGGCCGGGAACGCGGTCGACACGGCGGCGATCGGCAGGCGGCCGACCAGGATCTTGGCGGCCGGCGCGATCATCTCGTGGTATACGCACACGGCGCCGGTGGTGATGCCGGTCACGCCCAGCGCTTCCATCAGGTCGGGGCGCAATGGGCGCATGGCCTTCATGCACAGGCGCTCGACGCGGCCCGGGGTGTCGTCGCCGCCCAGGGTGGTCAGGTCGATGCACTGCAGCGCCTTGATCAGCCACGCCGCCTGGTACTCTTTTTTCACGGTGCGGCGGTTCGCCAGGCTGGCGGCGCGGCGGTCCGATGCGTTGCGGTTGACTTTGATCTGGTTGACCCAGCCGAGATCGAGGCCGACTGCCTCGTTGCGTTTGAATGCGTTGTTGTGGGTCATAGCAAACTGGTTCCGTTGGAAAGTGGTTGCACGCCGAGGTGCTTGGCCAGGGTGGCGCCGATATCGGAGAAGGTACTGGAGATCGGCAGCGCGCGCGGGGCGACGCCGGGACCGAAGAAGATCATCGGGATGTGTTCGCGCGTATGGTCCGAACCGGGCCAGCTTGGATCGCAGCCGTGGTCGGCGGTGATGACGACCAGGTCGCCCTCCTTCAGCTTGGACATGAATTCGGGCAGGCGTTCGTCCATCTGGTGCAGCGCGTTCGAATAGCCGGCAATGTCGCGGCGGTGCCCGAACGCCTGGTCGAAGTCGACGAAATTGACGAAGGTAAGCGACTTGTCGCCCACTTCATCGGTCACCTTCAGCAGCGCGTCGAACAGCGCCATGTTGTCGGCGCCCTTGACCACGCGCGAGATGCCCATCGTGGCGAAGATGTCGCTGATCTTGCCCAGGCCGACCACTTCGCCGCCGGCGTCCTTGACATGGTCGAGCAGGGTCGGGCCTGGCGGCGGCACCGCGTAGTCGTGGCGGTTGCTGGTGCGGTGGTAGTTGCCGTTCTCGCCCAGGAACGGGCGCGCGATGATGCGTCCGATGTTGTAGGGCTTGACCAGCTCGAACGCCGCTTCGCAAACAGCGTACAGGCGCTCAAGGCCGAAGTGCTCTTCGTGCGCGGCGATCTGCATCACCGAGTCGCCCGAGGTGTACACGATGATCTTGCCGGTGGCGACATGCTCGTCGCCGAACTTGTTGATGATTTCCGTGCCCGAGGCGTGGCAGTTGCCCAAAAAGCCGACCAGGTCCATCTGCTGTTGCAGCGTGTCGGTCAGCGTGGCCGGGAACGACGGCACCTCGCGCGGGAAGTAGCCCCAGTCGAAGGTGACCGGCACGCCGGCGATTTCCCAGTGGCCGCTCTGGGTGTCCTTGCCGGTCGAGCGCTCGCGCGCCGCGCCGTACGCGCCGGTGAAGCCGTCGCGCTGGGCGAAGCCTTCGGCCCATTCGCCGCAGGCCAGCTGGGCGGCAGCCGCCAGGCCGAGTTTTTCGAGGTTCGGCAGCGACATCGGCTTGCCCTGCTTGGCAGCCCAGGCGGCGATGTGGCCGAAGGTGTTGGCGCCTTCGTCGCCAAATTGGTGGGCGTCGGGCGTGGCGCCCAGGCCGAAGGAATCAAGCAACAGGATGAATGCGCGGGACATGGTCAGCTCGCTAAAGTAATGAGGATAAAGGCCAGTTTATGCCAATCAGGCGGCGGCGCGCGGTTCTTTGGCGACGCTCTCGAGGAAGGCCAGGATCAGCGTGACCAGGTCCTTGGCGCCGATCGCGGCGTACTTGAGGGTCTGCTCGTGCGACAGCGGAAACGGCGACATGCCCTCGGCCAGGTTGGTGATCACGGATACGCCGGTCACTTTCAGGCCGCAGTGGCGCGCCGATACCACTTCCGGCACCACCGACATGCCGACCACGTCGGCGCCCAGCTTGGCCATCATGCGGATTTCGGCGGCGGTTTCGAAGTTCGGGCCGGCGTAGGCGATGAACACGCCTTCGTGCAGCTTGATGCCCTTTTCCTTGGCCGTGACCTTGACCAGATCGCGGATGTCGCTGTCGTAGGCGTTGGCCATGCTGAAGAAGCGCGGGCCGAAGCGATCGTCGTTCGGGCCGATCATCGGGGTGCCCGGCAACCAGTTGATATGGTCGGTCAGCGCCACCAGGCTGCCGGCGTCGACCTCGGGGCGCAGCGAACCGGCCGCGTTGGTCACGAACAGCATCTCGCAGCCGAGCAGCTTCAGGGTGCGCACGGCCGACGTCATCACGCCCATGCCGTAGCCTTCGTAGAAGTGACCGCGGCCCTTCATGCACACCACCTCCACGCCCGACAGGGTGCCCAGCACCAGTTCGCCCGCGTGACCGTGCACGGTGCTGATCGGGAAACCTGGCAGCTCGTCGAAACCGATCGACACCGCGTCCTGCATTTGCTCGGCCAATACACCCAGCCCGGAACCGAGGATCATCGCCACGCGTGGCGCGAAACCGGGTTTGCGGGCGCGGATGATATCGGCTGCTTCAAATGGAGTATTGTTGGACATAGGTTTTCCTTGTTCGATTCGCGAGATTTGGAGAAAGGCTGGCGCGGCGCGGCCACGTTGGGACCAGGCGCCGACTGCTCAAAGCAGCATTAATGGTGAAACTTGTTAAGTATTATAACTATGCATGACGGCCTATATGTATGGCAAATACCATTTTTCTTGCATATTTATATGTGATTGATATAATTGACGGGATGGCTGTGTTGGATTGTGGCAACATAGGACGCCCGGAATGCGATAGCGAAAATTAATGATTGATTGACACGGGCTGAACATCTGTCTACCATCAAGGACAATTGTTTAAATGAGTGGCGACCGTGACCGACATTTCCAAAAAAGACCAGCTGTACGAGCTCATCCGGGCTAACCCGTTCATCTCGCAACAGGACCTGGCAGTCCAGCTGCGCCTGTCGCGTTCGGCAGTGGCCGGCTATATCGCCGGCCTGATCCGCGACCGCCGCCTGCTGGGACGCGCCTATGTGCTGCCCGACAACCGCCCCATCGTCTGCCTGGGCGCGGCCAACCTGGACCGCAAGCTGCGCTCGAACAGCACGCTCAAGATGGGCACGTCGAACCCGGCCCGCCAGGACGAGTCGTTCGGCGGCGTGGCCCGCAACATCGCCGAGAACCTGGCGCGCCTGTCGGCGCCGGTGTCGCTGATCACCGTCATCGGCGACGATTCGTCGGGCCAGGCGCTGCTGACGCACGCCGAAGCGGCCGGCATCGACACGCGCGGCACGCTCAAACTGCAGGGCATCTGCACCGGCACCTACACGGCGGTGCTGGACGACCATGGCGAAATGATGCTGGCCCTGGCCGACATGGCGCTGTACGACTCGCTGACGCCCGAATTTTTGGCCACGCGCCAGCCGCAGCGCACCATCGGCGCGCTGACCGTGGCCGACATGAACCTGCCGCACGATACCCTGGCTACCCTGCTCGAAGATGCGCGCCGCGATGCGATCCCGCTCGTCATCGTCGCCGTCTCGCAGCCGAAGATGGCGCGCCTGCCGCAGGAACTGCACGGCCTGCGCCTGCTGATCCTGAACCAGGGCGAGCTCGAAACACGGGTCGGCCATGCGCTGCGCACCGAAGCGGAGCTGCTGGCGGCATGCCGCCTGGTCCAGTCGCAAGGGGCGCAGGACGTCATCGTCACGCGCGGCGGCACCGGCGTGGTCTACACCACCCCGGAAGGCATCGCCCACCTGGAAGCGCCCGACGCCCACATCATCGATGTCACCGGTGCGGGCGATGCCTTCTCGGCCGCTGTATGCTGGTCCATGTTCCACGGCAGCGAAGACTTGCTGCTGGCCTGCCGCCGCGGACTGCGGCTGTCGGCGATGACGCTCGAATGCGAAGAAACGGTGTGTCCTTACCTGAGCGCCGACATCCTGTCCGAGATCCATAATTTCGACAGCGCGCCAAGCGCCCCGCAGACGTTCAACGCTCTCTACCAGGACTGACCATGCAACAGTATCTGCAGTTTTCGCCAGAGGTAGCGGCCGCGCGTTCGGCCCGCAAGCCGATCGTCGCGCTCGAATCGACCATCATTTCGCACGGCATGCCGTATCCGCAGAACGTGACGATGGCGCAGGAGGTCGAACAGATCATCCGCGACGCCGGCGCCGTGCCGGCCACCATCGCCATCATCGACGGCAAGATCTGCATCGGCCTGGCGCCGGAGCAGCTCGAGCTGCTGGGCACCTCGCCCGAGGCGATGAAGGTGAGCCGGCGCGACCTGCCGTACGTGCTGTCGACGCGCCGCCTGGGCGCCACCACGGTCGCGGCCACCATGATCTGCGCGCAGCTGGCCGGCATCTCGGTGTTTGTCACCGGCGGCATCGGCGGCGTGCACCGCGGCGCCGAGACCAGCATGGATATTTCGGCCGACCTGCAGGAGCTGGCGCATACCAGCGTGGCCGTGGTCTGCGCCGGCGTCAAGTCGATCCTCGACATCGGCCTGACGCTCGAATACCTGGAAACGCACGGCGTGCCTGTGATCAGCGTCGGCCAGCCGGCCTTCCCTGCGTTCTTCACGCGCGACAGCGGCTTTACGGCCGACTTCCAGCTCGACACCGCGCTTGAACAGGCGTCCTTCATCCAGACCAAGTGGGAACTCGGCCTGCTGGGCGGCGTGGTGATCAGCAATCCGGTGCCGGCCATGTTCGAAATGCCGAAGGAAGAAATCGACCGCATCACCGAGCAGGCGCTGCTCGAAGCGCGCCATGGCGGCATTACCGGCAAGGCCGTCACGCCGTTCCTCCTCAGCCGCATCAAGGAACTGACCGAAGGGCGCAGCCTGATGACCAACATCGCGCTGGTCAAGCACAACGCCCTGGTCGGCGCCGAACTGGCGGTGGCGATGCGCGCACTGCCAGGCATGCAACCAATCTAGAACAGCAATCCATGTCGATCGACCTGAAACAGCTCAAGTACTTCCTGGCGGTGGCTGAAGAGAAAAGCTTCAGCCGCGCGGCCGAGCGCCTGCACATTTCGCAGCCGCCGCTGAGCCAGCAAATCATGAAGCTGGAGAGCGAACTTGGCGTGCGCCTGTTCGCCCGTACCACCCGCACCTTTGAACTGACCGTCGCCGGCAAGGCGCTGATGGGCGAGGCATCCGAGATGCTGGCCAAGATGCGCATGACGATCGACACGATCCGCCAGATCGACCGCGGCGAGGTGGGCCGATTGCGGGTCGGCATCGTCGGTTCGGCCATGTGGGGACCGATACCCAGCCTGCTCGAAGAATTCCAGACCAAGTTCCCGCGCGTGACCTGGACCTTGCACGAGTCGGGTCCCAACGTGCAGTACGACGCGCTGCGGGCCAAGCAGATCGACGTCGGCTTCTGGCGCGAGCCCAAGCTCGACGAGGACGACCTGAAGAACGACCACCTGAAGCAGGAGCTGTGCTTTCGCGAGAACGTGTGCGTGGCGCTCAACGAACATCACCCGCTGGCGACCCAGGCCTACATCGAGCTGACCGATATCCGCGACGAGCCGATGCTGACGCTGGCGCTGGACAAGTCGGCGTTTCCGCGCTATCTGATCCAGTGCTGCGTCAAGGCAGGGTTCCAGCCGACGATCTTCCAGGAAGCGTCCGAGCCGCAGACCTTGCTGGCGATGGTCGGCGCGGGGCTGGGCGTGGCGCTGATGCCGGAAACGACCAGCCGGATCGGCTGGCCGGGCGTGATTTTCGTGCCGATCAAGACCAATCCGCCGTCGGCCAATTTGTACATCACGTACACCACGCTGGACGATGCGCCGGTGGTGCGGGCCTTCCTCAACATCCTGAACCCGCCCGCGCCCTAAGCCAAGGGGTCAGACCCCGGTGTTTCCGTTGGGGGTCTGACCCCGGTTGTGTTGGCGCTAATGCGTGCGCCCACCAACCGCATGCGCATCCTGCTCCGTATTGAGCGCCACTTCCACCGCAATCTTCAAGCCCCTGACCATATCGGCCAGCGCCATGCTGGCCGCGCCCGGATGCGCGGCGGCCTGCTCCGGCAAATACGGTATGTGGATGAACCCCGCGCGCACCTTGCGACGCGCCGTCGCGTGCATCAATCCATAGAACACGTGATTGCACACGAACGTGCCAGCCGACTGCGACACCGACGACGGCAGGCCCGCACTGCGCAGCGCCGCCACGATGGCCTTGATTGGCAGCGTCGAAAAATACGCGGCGGGTCCGTTTTCCACGATCCGTTCATCGACCAGCTGGCGCTGCGCGTTGTCCGGAATCGGCGCGTCGTCGACGTTGATCGCAATCCGCTCGACCGACAAATCCACGCGTCCGCCGGCCTGCCCGACCGCAATCACCACCGCAGGCTTGAGCCGCGCCAGCGCTTCGCCGATCACCAGATTCGCATCGCCGAACACGCACGGCAGCTGCAGCACCTGCACCGCGAAACCCTGCCCGCTCCAGCCGTCCAGCGTGCGCACCGCCTCCCAGGCCGGGTTGATGGTCTCCTTGTTGAACGGCTCGAAGCCGGTCAGCAGCACAGTCCTGGTCTTCATTTATGGCCCATCAGAAAATACAGCAGCACGATATTGGCCAGCAAGAGCGGCAAGGCAGTCGGTATCTGCGCCTTGATCACCGCATTCTTGTCGGGCAGCTCCAGCAGCACCACCGGCACGATATTGAAATTGGCCGCCATCGGCGTCATCAAGGTGCCGCAATAGGCGCTGAACATGCCGATCGCCGCCATCACAGCCGGGTTGGCGCCGTACACGCCGACCAGCACCGGAATTCCGACCCCGCCCGCCATGACCGGAAAGGCGGCAAAGCCGTTCCCCATGATGATGGTAAACAGCGCCATGCCGATGCAGAACACCGCCACCGCCACCAGGCGCGAATCCATGTTGATGTAGGTGGTCGTGATGTGCGCCACCGCCTTGCCCACGCCCGCTTCGGCAAACAGCAGGCCGAGCACCGCCAGCATATGCGGCAGCACCACCGCCCAGCCCATCGCGTCGGTCAGGCGGCGCCATTCGCGCATGCCCTGCACCGGCGTCGAGCGGGTCAGCCAGCAGGCCGCGCCCACCGCCATCAGCGACGCGCAACCGAGGCTGACGATGGTCAGGTTCTTCGGGTCCAGCAAGGGCAGCGCGCCGAACTTGACGTCCTTGAGCAGGGTCGCACCGACCATGGTCACCACCGGGATGATCAGCGCCGGCATGAACAGCCAGTGGCCAAGGCGGCGTGCGCTGGCGCTGCGCTGTTCCTTGTCCAGCGTGCCGTACTGGCCAAGCGAGATGCCGCCGAAGCCGGCGATCAGCGCCATCGCGACCATCACGCCGCCGGCCACCGCCGGCAGCAGCCGATCGCCGGCCAGGTAGACCAGCGCGTACAAGGCCCAGAACAGGGCCGTCGAATAGCGCTTGGGATTGTGGCGGTCGCGCAGCGTCATGACGGCGGAGACGGCCAGCATCAGCCCCAGCACGATATAGAAATGCTCGAGCCGGATCATGGCGCTTCGCCTTCGCGCCGGATTTCCGCATCCAGCCGCACCAGGTTCCATGCGTGAATGAAGAAGGCGGTGATCGCGGTCGGCAGGCCCCACATCGCAATTTCCAGCGGATTGACGGCGATCCCTTCAGCCACCAGAATAGTCTGCATCAGCACGATGGCGCCGAAGGCCACGAACACGTCCTCCCCAAAAAACAGGCCGACGTTGTCGGTGGCGGCGGCCATGGCCAGGATCCGGTAGCGCAGCTTGTCGCTGATGGCGCCGTAGCGCGCCAGCGCCGCGCCTTCGGCCATCGGCGCGACCAGCGGCCGCACCATGTTCGGATGTCCGCCCAGGCTGGTCAGGCCGAACGCGGCCGACAGTTCGCGCACGAACAGGTAGACGATCAGCAGGCGGCCGGTGGTGGCAGCCTTGATGCCGGCGATCGTGTTTTGCGCGTGCTCGCGCAGGCCGAAGCGCTCGAGCAGGCCGATGGCAGCCAGCGGCAGCAGCAAGATCATCGGCAGGTTGCGCGTCTTGATGAAGGCCGCGCCGAGTGTGGCCAGGATGGTCTCGACCGGCATCGCCGCCGCCAGCCCGGTCGCTGCGCAGGCGGCCACCACGACCAGCACGGGATGGGCCCGCAGCACGAATCCGACGATGATCACGGCCACGCCAATGAGTGGCCACAGGTTGACTGCTGCTTGCATGAACTCTCCATGATGAAACTGATCGCCGGAGAATATTACCCGATAAGGCCACTTGATCGGCTCCAGCCGGGTTTCGTCGCACCGCCGCCGTGCGGCCGGCGTGTACCATACGATGCGCCTCATCCTGATCAACAAGAGAGAACAGCATGCAAGCCTCAACCATATTGAACAATCAGCTCCTGCCGCCGGAGGTATCGGCCAACAGCGGAACCTGGTTCGGACGCGCCCGCAGCTATCCGATTTTCAGCCCTGCCTGGTACCGCTACCGCAGCCTCGCCGTGCTGACCGGCAGCGCGCTGGTATTCCTTGTGCTGGCGGCGATGTTGGGTGCGTCGATGGTCAACGCGCCGGCAATGGAGATCGACTGGATCAGCGCGGCCCAGATGACCATCCTGATCGCACTGCCCTTCTGCACGCTGTGCCTGGCCGGGCCGGGCATGGCAGTGGCGGTACGCCGCATGGGCTGGCGCACGCGCCGGGAAACCATCGCGATACTGCTGGCGCTAACGCTGGGCATGGCGCTCAGCGCGGGCCTGGAACTGCTGCTCGTCGCCGGATATGAAAAAATGCAAATCGATCTTGCGAACGACATCATCGTCGAACGCACCCTGCCCGCCGTCCAGCTCAACGTCCAGGCAAAGCCGGGCGAAACCCGCTACTTTCGTGGGTTGCGCCCGGCCCGCCATGCGCCGGTCCCGGCGCAACAGCTAACCGACCTGCAGGCCAGGGCCGCCGCCGCAGGCAAGCTGCCGGCCGCGCAGGAGGCGCCATTCGCCTACCTTGGTCCGCAGGCACAAGGCGCAATCGAGAATATGCGCAAGCTCGACGCCGGCGATCCTGCGATCGATCCCGCGCGCCGACCGGAAATCGAACAACAATATGCCGACGCGCTCGGAAAATACACCCGGCACCCGCGCGGCATGTTCATTTTTGGCGCCGACCAGCATCAGGCGCCGACGCCACAAGCGGCCGCACTGCCGGCCGCGCAGGACAACCCTTTGTCCAGGCAACTTGGCAGATTCGCCAGTGCCCTGGTCGGCATCGCGGCAGTGCTGCTGGCCTTCTGGCTGGGCGGCCTGTTCGACCTGGTCGCCTTCGTGCGCCAGCGCGGCAAGCTGGTCGACGTGCTGCAGAAGGAAGAACTCCAGCGCGCCCAAGCGGCCCGCAACACGGCCGAGATGCGCCTGTCGGTGCTGGCCGCGCAGGTCGAACCGCACTTCCTGTTCAACACCCTGGCCAGCGTGCGTTCGGCGATCAGCTCCGACCCGCAGCGCGCCACCCAGATCGTCGACCACATGGTCAGCTTCCTGCGCTCGACCATCCCGCAAATGCGCGACGACGCCGGCAGCGCCACCGTCAAGCTGGCCACACAACTGGACTCGGCGCGCTCCTACCTGGCACTGATGCACGAGCGGATCCCGCGCCTGCAGTTTGCCGTCGAAGCCGAACCCGGGCTGGAGCACGCATCGATTCCGCCGCTGATGCTGATATCGCTGGTCGAGAACGCGGTCAAGCATGGCGTCGAGCCGAAGATCGGTCCGGCCCGCATTGTGGTGCGGGCGCGCCGCATCGACAACGATCAGGCGCAGCTCGAGGTGTGCGTCAGCGACGACGGTGTCGGCTTCGGCGAGGCGACCAGCGGCGACGGCATCGGCCTTGCGAATATCCAGGAGCGGCTGCGCAGCTACTACGGTCAGCGCGCCAGCCTGACCCTGAAAGCCTTGCCGGATGGCGGCGTCGCCGCTATCCTGCAGCTGCCCCTGTCCTTTGAAACCTGATCCCATGCCAACTGCCATCATCGCCGACGATGAAGAACTGCCGCGCAGCGAACTGCGCCGCATGCTGGCCGAAGTCTGGCCCGAACTGTCGATTGTGGCCGAGTGCGAGCACGGCACCGACGCGCTCGAAGCGATCTACCGGCTGCAGCCCGACATCGCCTTCCTCGACATCCGCATGCCCGGCCTGTCCGGCCTCGATGTCGCCAAGGCCGCCGGTGGCCGCTGCCGCACCGTGTTCGTGACCGCCTTCGACAACCACGCCTTCGACGCCTTCGCGGCCGGCGCGATCGACTACCTGCTCAAGCCGGTCGCGCGCGAGCGCCTGATGCAGACCATAGACCGCTTGCGCGAACGCGCCCGCCTGGCCCAGCCGATCCCCGACCTGGACGGCCTGATGGCGGAACTGGACCGCCGCATGCGCGGGGGCGATGCGGGCAAGCGGATCCGCTGGATCAGCGCCAGCGTCGGCGACACGATCAAGGTGATCCCGATCGAGGATGTGATCTTCTTCCAGTCCGAAGAAAAATACACGCGCGTCGTCACCGCGGGCGACGAGGCCCACGTGCGCAAGCCGATCAAGGAGCTGGTCGAAGGCCTGGACCCGGACCAGTTCTGGCAGGTGCACCGCAGCGTGATCGTGCGTGCCTCATCGATCGCGCGCGTACAGCGCGACGAGATGGGGCGCATCACGATCAGCCTGCGCGGGCACACCGAAACGCTGAAGGCCAGCCAGGCCTATGCGTGGCGCTTCCGGCCGATGTGAACGGTTCCGCCTAATGTGGCGCCTTGCTTGCGCCAGCCTTCGATTGCGCATTGAGCTCTGCGATTTTCTTTTCCGCGAACCTGATGGATGGCGCGATTGCGGCATCGTTTCGGTCCGCCACTTGCACATAGCGCGCCAGCGCCTGTGCCCAGCCTGGGTCGTCGCCCTGAAAATACTTCAGGCGCGAGCGCAAAAACCAGCCACGCGCGGACTTGGGATAGGTCTTCACGTACAGGGCTGAATGCAGTTCGGCCTTGTCCAGCTGCTTGGCCGCGAGCATGGCGTCGCTGAGAAAATACAGGGCGTCCTCGTGCAAGCTTTCGTTGTCAAGCGCCTTGAGCAGGAAGGGTTCGGCAAGCGCGTACTGCTGGAGCGCATGGTGAGACCGTCCCATCATGTACGCCGTATGCTGGTCTGCCGGCTCCAGGTCCGCCGCCCTTTGCAGCGACTGCAGCGCCCAGGCCGGATCGCCCGCATTCAGCATCAAGCCGCCGCGCGCGCGCGCCGGCAGGACGTTATCATTGCTGAAGCGGTATGCCGTCAGCAGGTAGGCCAGGGTTTGCCACGGGTCGGCATCGGCGTGCCACATGTGAACGCCGAGATCTTCCAGCATGTCTGACTGGGGAGCGATCCTCGCTGCCGGCTCGAGCACCTTGATCATTGCCGCGCTGTCGCCCTCGCGTTCGAAATCATCGCCCCGGTCGATGGCAGGCAAGATGATGCTCATGGCCAGCAACGGCCGCGCGGCGACCAAGGGCTCGAGCTCCTTCGCGTACGCTTCCATCGCTTCCATGCTGCCGCCCCAGCGCTGCTGCAGGCTGTTCATTCTTTCCCGGCTCAGGTAGCGGCACGCCGGGTCGATCGCGTCGGCATGGTCAAAGGCGGCATCGCCGATGGCCTCCCGACTATCAAGCCTGGCCAGGTGCATGACGCCCAAATAAGCGGGCAACAGGCGCGGTTCCAGCCTGATCGCCTTGCCGTACATGTCCAACCCCTGCTCTGCCAATTCCGACATGCGCTGCAGGTTTTCATCCGGCGTGTCCTTGGCCCATTTGCCTCCGCGCGCCTTGGCCGCCTTCGCTCCCAGGTGCACCGCGCGCGCAACATGGGCAAACGGGCTGCCCGGCGCCTTTTCCAGCCAGGCCGCGGACAGCCGCGCAGCTTCGTCGCTGGCGTCGAAGGCGCCCAGGTCGAGGTGGATGATTTCGCTGAAATCCCCTTTTGCGAAATGGCGTTCGAAATCGCGCCGGTACAGGGCCTCGAGCTCGGCCAGCGCGCCGCGTTCGAGATGCTGCGCCACTTGCCTGAGCGTGATGGCCGGGTCGTGTATGTTGCGGCAATACGCCTGCGCCAGTCCCGCGGTCCATTTATTCCCGGGCAGATCCGGAAAAGCGAGGCAACGCTGCAGCGGGTCGGCGATGGCATCGGCCTTCTTCGCTTGCAGCAGGAATTCGCGCCACTGTGCGGGCGCTTCGGCGAACGGAGCGGGTGCGGGCGGCGCCTTCGCCGGCGGTGGACCTTCCAGCGTCCACACATATTGCATCGGCAACCAGGCATCGGCGGGCTTGCCCTTCACCTGGTCGGACTTGAAGCGGCACTTGTCGAGCACGTCCTTGGCGGCCGCGTCGAGCAGGGGAAAACCGCTCGACGTGCGCACCCTCGATTGGCGTACCTCTCCGCTCGGCGCAAGCTGAAACTCCAGCGTCACGGTGCCTTCCTGCCCGGTGCGCAAGGCCGCCTTCGGGTATGCCGGCCTGGCGCAGCTGGATGCGTCTACAAAATCTTCCTTGGCGCCGGACGCGGGCGCCGCAGCGGCCAGCCCCGGGGCGAGGCAGAAAACGAGCATGATGACGCAAGCAAGACCAGTACGGCGACGGAGAGGCTTCATTGATGACTTATCCAGAATGATGACAGCTGCGAAAAAAAGAAACCCCACACAGCTTGCGATGTGCGGGGTTCGATCAGGTTCAGGCAGGCCGAAACTTAGAACGTGGCCTTCATCTGCACGCCGTAGGTACGCGGCTCGGTGACGATGCCGGCCAGGTTGTCGAAGTTGATGCCGCCGGTCAGGACGATGCGGTTGGTGATGTTGCGGCCGTACAGCGCCACTTCATAGTTATCCCACTTGTAGCCGATCCGCAGGCCGCCTTCGGTCAGCGCCTTGCCGGTGTATTCCTTCGACTCGTCCGGGAACGCGTTGTACGAGCTGTGATAGCTCCAGTCGGTCAGCGCGAACAGTTGGCCCGCGCCGATCGCCCGGCCATAGCGCAGCGTGAAGTTGCCGTTCCACTTGGGCGCGCGCGGCAGCGGATTGCCGTCGATGATCGCGTAGCGCTTGCCGCCGATGATCTCGAATGCATTGGTCGGGGTGCACGGCGCGCCGCAAACCTGGACGCGTACGTTCTTGTCCTGGATTTCGGTGAAGTTGTAGCTGCCGCCGACGCTCGCGCTGAGGCCATCGGCCAGGTTGGCCTGGAAGTCGAGTTCGACGCCGTGGCCGACCGCGCGGTCCACGTTGAGCAGCTGATTGAGGTTGGTGGTGCCGCTGGTGGCCGTCAGTTGCAGGTCCTTGACGCGGTAGCTGAACACGCTGGCGCTCAGGCGCGCACGGCGGTTGAACAAGTCCTGCTTGATGCCCGCCTCCACCGACAGTGCCTTCTCCGAATCGGCCACGGTCGGCTTGTCGGTCAGTCCGAAAAAGCGGCCCTGGATACTCGGCGCGCGGTAGCCGGTCGCGGCGCGCGCGAACAGGTTGGTGTCGGCGTTGAGCACATAGGTGCCCGACAGGTCCCAGCTGACGTTGGTCGACGACAGGCTGACATTGCTGGTGGCCGAATCGGGCGGTTCCACGCGGGTCGCCGAGAAATCCTTCTTGTCGTTGGTGTAGCGCAGGCCGGCACGCAGTTTGAGCCGCTCGCTGACCGTGTAGTTCAGCGAACCGAATGCGGCCCAGGCTTTGCTGGACTGGTTCTGGGTCGTGTATTGGGGCTTCTGTGGATTGCCCGGCAGCAGAGAATCGAAAGCGATACTGTCGATCGCCATGTCCTCCTTGAAGAAGAACAGGCCGCCGATCCAGTTCAGCGGCCCCTTGTTGTTCGATTCGAGCCGGAATTCCTGGGTCAACTGCCTGTGGCCGTGCAGGATGTCCGCCGTTTCGACGTTGAACGGCATGAAGCCGGGACCGCTGTCGGCGATGCCGCAAAAGGCGCAGCCGAAGCCGCCGTCGACATCGCCGCGGCTGTAGATGCTGGCCGTTTCATAGCCGGTGATCGAGTGCAGGGTCAGGTTGTCGAAGTTCCAGCGCAAGCGCGCGCTGGCGCCCTCGGTGTTGACCTTCTGCTCGTTGGCGCCGTCGGTCGGATACGAGTAATAGTTGAAATTGTCGACCAGGTCATTCGTGCCCGGCTTGATCACGTTGGCGCGGAACAGCGTGGCGCTGCCGTTGTAGTCGCGCGCATGGACGTTGAACAGCGCGCTGAAATTGCTGCTTGGCTTGTACAGCACTTGCACGCGCGCCGCATTGTCCGAATAGCCTTCGAAGTCCTGGGTCGGCGCGTTCGGGCGCGGGTTGTGCACGCGGTCGTCGCGGTGCTGGCTCTGCATCGAAATGCGGACCGCCACGGTGTCGCTCATCGGCAGGTTGTAGGCGCCCTCGACGTTCTTGACGCCGAAATTGCCGAAGCCGGCCGACGCATAGCCTTCGGTCTTGCCCAGCACCGGCTTGGCCGAATCGAACTTGACGACGCCAGCCGGCGAGTTGCGGCCGAACAGCGTGCCTTGCGGACCGCGCAGCACTTCAATCTGCTCGACGTCGAACACCGGAAACCCCTTGAGGATGGGATTTTCCTGGACGATATCGTCAAACACCAGGCCCACCGGCTGCGACGCGTTCAGGTCGAAGTCGATATTGCCCATGCCGCGGATATAAAAGCGCGGGAACGAGCGGCCATAATCGGATTCCACCAGCAGGCTCGGGGAACGCGCCGACAGGAAGCGGATGTCCTGGCCGCCCGAGGTCAGCACATCGAGCTTTTCCCCCTTGAGGGTGGAAATGGCCATCGGCACGTCCTTGATGTTCTCCGCCCGGCGCTGCGCCGTGACGATCACCGTTTCAAGCTGGCCGGCCTGGGCCTTGGCCGGTGCGGCCGGAGCGGCTTCCTGCGCCATCGACAGCAGGGGAAATGCGCCGGCGACCGCCAGGGCGATGAGCGAACGCGTCGCGAAGTGCCTGTTCTTCAATGTCATTACGGTGTGCCTTTCGGTGAATTGCAATTATTGAGGCCTGCTCATGCACTGCCCCCGGCATGTTGGTCATGTAGAGGATTTGGCATCCTAGCATGAAAGGAAATGTCTAGAAATCACGATAATCGCCCTTTCATTTATATTTTGATCATATAAATGACGAACTAAAAACGTATTTGCCATACATATTGAGGCTGGTGCATAGTTCTAAGGCTATGCTGTTGGGCTCTGGCGCAACCCAGTCACAGCAATATAGGACGCCCTAGGGCAGCATGGCCTCGCTGGCCGCGCCCGGGGGTTGCCAAAGATCCACAACATCGCTTTGTGCAGCGCAAAAAAACATTTGTTTGGCGCGCGACAAGCTGTTGTAACAAAACGACATCCGCGCCAGGAAGACACTGCAATGACCGAAACAAGCGCATCAACCAGCCGTATCAAGGCAATCGGCGAGCTGGGCCAGCAAATCTGGCTCGACAACCTGAGCCGGGACCTGATTTCGTCCGGCACCCTGGCGGCGTGGATCGCCGACGATGGCGTGCAAGGCCTCACCTCCAACCCCTCGATTTTCTTTAACGCGATCCGCAGCGACGTTGCTTATCAAGCCGCCCTGCCCGCGTTGCGCTTGGCGCTCGGCGATCCCGAAGCGCGCTTTGAAGCGCTGGTCCTGCCCGACGTGCAACGCGCCTGCGACCTGTTCGCGCCCTTGTACGCCGACAGCGACGGCAAGGCCGGTTTCGTCAGTTTTGAAGTATCGCCGCGCCTGGCGCACGACGCCGCCGGCACCGTGGCCGACGCCAAGCGCCTGTGGGCCGCGCTCGAGCGCCCGAATGCGATGATCAAGATTCCCGCCACCGAAGCGGGCATCGCCGCGCTCGAAGAAGTCATCTTCGCCGGCATCAACGTCAACGTCACCCTCATTTTCGGACCGCGCCAGCTGGCCGCCGTGCGCGCGGCGCACCGCCGCGGCCTCGCGCGCCGCCTCGAAGCGACACTGTCGGTGCAGCGCATCGCCAGCGTGGCATCGGTGTTCATCAGCCGGGTCGACGCCGCCGTCGACGCCCAGCTGCCGCCATCGGCCGCGCACCTGAAGGGCAAGGCCGCGATCGCCGCGGCCCGCCTGGCCTACCGCGATTTCAATGCCGACAGCGGGTTTGCCGTGTTTGCCGCGTTCGGCGCCACGCCCCAGTGGCTGCTGTGGGCCAGCACCGGCACCAAGGACCCTGCCATGCGCGACGTCACCTACGTCGAAGAACTGATCGGCGCGCACACCGTCAACACGGTGCCCGACGCGACCCTGCTGGCCTTCCGCGACCACGGCGAGGCGCGCGCCTCGCTGGCCGGCGGCGTGGACGAGGCGCAGGCGGTGCTGGCGCAGCTGGGCCGGCACGGCATTGACCTCGATACAATTGGTAACGACCTGCTGGGCAAAGGGCTGACACAATTCGAGCAAGCCCATGCGAGTTTGCTGGCCTTGCTGGCCTAGGGTAGTCTTGCAGCTGACACAACCATTTAGACCCAATGCAGCCAGTGTGCCGGGTACAATATCGATTCTCCAGGAGTCACTAATGAAACTAAAGCAACTGAGTATGACGATGGCGGCGCTGTGCGTCGCTGCGAGCGCCACGGCGGCCGATCCCAAGCTGGCCATCGTGTATGACGCAGGCGGCAAGTTCGACAAGTCCTTCAACCAGTCCGCCTTCGAAGGCGCCGAGCGCTTCAAGAAGGAGACCAATGTCAGTTTCCTCGAAGCCCAGGCATCGAGCGACACCCAGGCCGAACAGATGCTGCGCAGCTTCGCGCGCAAAAAACTCGACCTGATCGCCGCGATCGGCTTCTCGCAGACCCAGGCCGTGCAGAAGGTCGCCAAGGAATTCCCGAACGTGCACTTCGTGCTGATCGACTCGATCGCCACCGGCCCGAACGTCAGCTCGGTGCTGTTCAAGGAAGAGGAAGGCTCCTACCTGGTCGGCGTGGCCGCGGCCATGGCGTCCAAGTCGGCCAAGGTCGGCTTCATCGGTGGCATGGACATTCCCTTGATCCGCACCTTCGCCTGCGGCTACGCCCAGGGCGCCAAGGCGACCAATCCGAAGATCGAAAACCTGAGCAATATGGTCGGCACCACCAGCTCGGCCTGGAACAACCCGGCCAAGGGCGGCGAACTGGCGCGCGCGCAGTTCGACCGCGGCGTCGACGTGGTGTTCGCGGTGGCCGGCGGCAGCGGCATGGGCACGCTGCAAACGGCCAAGGAAAAAGGCAAACTGGCCATCGGCGTCGACTCCAACCAGAACTACCTGCATCCGGGCACCATGCTGACCTCGATGGTCAAGCACGTCGACCTGGCGATCTACGATTCGTTCATGAGCATGAAGAACGGCAGCTGGAAAGCCGGCGTGACCTACAAGGGCCTGAAAGAAGGCGGCGTGGACTGGGTCGTCGACAAGGACAACCGCAACATCGTCTCGCCGGCCATGGAGAAGCGCGTCAACGAAGCCAAGGCCAACATCATCAGCGGCAAAGTCAAGGTCATCGACTACCGCGCCGCGGGAACCTGCCCGGTCTGATTTTTTCGTCGTCATTTAAAAGCGCGCCGCGCCGGGTCTCCGGTCCGGCGCGCTTTTGAACACACTCATTATAAAAAATATGCAGCCAGCTGTAGAATTTCGCAATATATGCAAGGCCTTCGGGCCGGTGCAGGCGAACGCCGATGTCAGCTTATCCATCGCCAAGGGCTCGATCCATGGCGTGATCGGCGAAAACGGCACCGGCAAGTCGACCCTGATGAGCATCCTGTACGGTTACTACAAGGCCGACAGCGGGCAGCTGCTGATCGACGGCCAGCCGCGCAACATCCGCACCAGCCATGAAGCGATCGCGCTCGGCATCGGCATGGTGCACCAGCACTTCATGCTGGTCGAGAACCTGACTGTGCTCGACAACGTGATGCTCGGCTCCGAAGGCGGCTTCCGGCTGGCCGCGCAACGCGCCAAGGTCGAAGCGAAGCTGCGCGAAATCTGCGCGCGCTACCGCCTCGACGTCGACCCGCTGGCCAAGATCGAAGACTTGTCGGTGGGCGCGCAGCAGCGCGTCGAGATCCTCAAGCAAATCTACCGCAGCGCCAACATCCTGATCCTCGACGAGCCGACCGCAGTGTTGACGGAGCAGGAAACCACGTCGCTGTTCGAAATCCTGCGCCTGTTCAAGGAACAGGGCAAAACCATCATCCTGATCACCCACAAGCTGGGCGAAATCATGGAGATCACTGACCAGGTGACGGTGATGCGGGCCGGCCGCGTGGTCGGCGCGGTGGCCACCGCCGCGACTTCGAAAGAACAACTGGCCAACATGATGGTCGGACGGCCGATCCAGAGCGAACTGCCGCGCGCGCCGTTCA
>JANYGW010000112.1 GCA_025359245.1 Massilia sp. | reverse complement strand
CTTGCCGATGTCATATTTCCACGCGGTGCGCACGGCCATGCTGCCCTTGAGCTCGACGAGCGCGGCCGGCTGGTTGCCCTTGGGCTTGGATGCGAAGGGATTGAGCGAGCTCAGCGAGCTGCAGCCGGCCACCAGGGCCAGTACGCCGACGCCGACAAACTTCTGGGTAATGCGCATAGTCGAATACCTTGTCATTGATCTTGCTGCTTATTTTTAGTTGCTTATTTTTAGATGCTTATCTCGTCGTGGCGGTGCCGGCCGCGGCTCAGGACTTGGCCGGTGCTGCCGGCGTGGCCGCTGCCGCCGCTGGCGCGCCGCCGAGCGCGTCGAGCTTGAGCTGCACCAGCTGGCGGCCGGGCGCCTTGGCGTCCATCGCGTCGAGCGCGGCCTGGTAGGCGGCACGCGCATCGGCGGTCTTGTTCTGCGCCGCCAGCACGTCGCCCTTGCGGTCGGCCACTTCGCTGGCGAACTGGGGCGGGAATTCGCCGCCCAGGGCTTTCAGCGCCTCGTCGTAGGCTTTCTCGTCGAGTTGCACGCCGGCCAGGCGCACGCGCGCGACGGCCTTGATTTCGTCGTTGCCGTGCTCGGCAGCCCATTGCAGCTGGGCCTTGGCGGTCTTGTTGTCGTTGGCCTCGAACGCGCTCTTGGCCGCGACCAGCGCGCCCATCGGTGCGTAGGCGCTGCCGCCGAACTTGCTCTCGATGTCGCCGGCGATGCGCTGGACCTTGGTGTTGTCCTTGGCCGCCACCGAGTCGCCCAGCGTCTGGTACAGGCCCGACGCTTCGCCCGCCTGCGTGCGCTGGTGGTAGTTGTAGTAGTTGTAGGCCGCGTAGCCGCCCAGGCCAATGATGGCGACCCACGTCACCAGATTACCGTATTGTGCCCAAAACGCCTTCAGGGAGGCCAGTTGTTCTTGCTCTTCGAGATCGTATGCCATGAGGGAAAGGTCAAATAATAAGTGTTAGTGGATCAAATCAAACGCCGGGGCTGGCCGCTTTTAATGGTGGTAGTGCACGTGGTCGTGGCCGTGGTCATGGTCGTGGTCGCCCACGATCTGGTCGACCACGTAGTCGACCACCTCGTCGAACGGCACCGTCGACTGCTGGCTGTCGTCTTCCGCGCCGCGCATCGATTTGACGATGGCGACGTGGTTGGCGATTTCGTCGTCGCCGATGATCACGGCGAAGGCCGCGCCGCTGCCGTCGGCCTTCTTCATCTGGCTTTTGAAGCTGCCCGCGCCGCTCGCAGCCGCGCAATGTAGCACAACATCGAGTCCGGCATCGCGAATTCGTTCGGCCAGCACGAAGGCTTGCATCTGCGCGGCCTCGCCCTGGTGCACCATATAGACGTCGCATTGGGCCGGCAACGCGGGCTCGCCGGCCATTTTCATGAGCTCGACGAGGCGCTCGATGCCCATCGCGAAACCGACCGCCGGCGTCGGCTTGCCGCCGAAGGAGGCGATCAGCGGATCGTAGCGGCCGCCCGCGCAGACGGTGCCCTGGGCGCCGAGCGCGTCGGTGACCCATTCGAACACGGTGCGGTTGTAATAGTCGAGGCCGCGCACGAGGCGCGGGTTGACCGTGTAGGGGATGTTGTTATGGTCGAGGATGCGCTTGACGCCCTCGAAGTGGGCGATCGACTCGGCTTCGAGGTAATCGAGCAGTTTCGGCGCCTTGTTCACGAGATCCTGCATCGCCGGATTCTTGGTGTCGAGGATGCGCAGCGGATTCTGGTGCAGGCGGCGCGTGGCTTCGGCGTCGAGCAGCTCGGCGTTCGCTTCGAAATAGGTGATCAGGTCGGCGCGGTGGCGCTGGCGCTCGGCGGCGTCGCCAATCGAGTTGAGCTCCAAACGGATGCCTTCCAGGCCCAGGTCGTCCCACAGGCGGCGGCACAGCATGATCAGTTCGGCGTCGATATCCGGACCGGCAAAGCCCACGGCCTCGGCGCCAATCTGGAAGAACTGGCGATAGCGGCCGCGCTGCGGACGCTCGTGGCGGAACATCGGGCCCTTGTACCACAGGCGTTTCGGGCCCTCGTAGACGAGGTTGTGCTCGATGACGGCGCGCACCACGCCGGCCGTGCCTTCTGGGCGCAGGGTCAATTGATCGCCGTTCATCGCATCGGTGAACGAGTACATTTCTTTTTCGACGATATCGGTCACGGCGCCGATGGCGCGCTTGAACAGCGCCGTGTCTTCGATGATGGGCGTGACGATTTTCTGGAAACCATAGCTTTGCAGCACGGACTGGGCCGTGTTCTCGAACAACTCCCACAACGGCGAGTCGGTCGGCAGCAAGTCGTTCATGCCTTTGACGCCGGTAATCTTTTCAGCTTTTTTATTTTCGGACATATTATTTTTTACCGTAATTGGTTTGCACGTAGTTCAGCACGATGGCCTGGAATTCTTCGACGATGTGTTCGCCGCGCAAGGTCACCGTCTTCTGGCCATCGACGAACACCGGCGCGGCCGGCGATTCGCCGGTGCCGGGCAGGCTGATGCCGATGTTGGCGTGCTTCGATTCGCCGGGGCCGTTGACGATGCAGCCCATCACGGCCACATTCATCGCTTCGACGCCTGGATACAGCTTTTTCCACTCGGGCATTTGCTCGCGCAGATAGGTTTGGATGTTGTCGGCCAGCTCCTGGAAGGTGGTCGAGGTGGTGCGCCCGCAGCCTGGGCAGGCGATGACCATGGGCGCGAATTTACGCAGGCCCATGGTTTGCAGGATCTCCTGGCCGACGATGACTTCGCGCGTGCGGTCGCCGCCCGGCTCGGGCGTGAGCGAAATGCGGATGGTGTCGCCGATGCCTTCCTGCAGCAGCACCGACAAGGCCGCCGTCGAGGCGACGATGCCCTTGCTGCCCATGCCGGCCTCGGTCAGGCCCAGGTGCAGCGGGTAGTCGCAGCGGCGCGCCAGTTCGCGGTAGACGGCGATCAGGTCCTGCACGCCGGAGACCTTGCACGAGAGGATGATCTTGTCGCGCGCGAGGCCCAGTTCTTCGGCGCGCACGGCGTTTTCGATGGCCGAGGTGATCAAGGCTTCGTACATCACCGCCTGGGCGCTGTAGGGCGCGCTGCGCTGGGCGTTTTCGTCCATGATGCGCGCGAGCAGGGCCTGGTCGAGCGAGCCCCAGTTGACGCCGATGCGCACCGGCTTGTCGTATTGCGCGGCGATCGCGATCATCTGGGCGAACTGGCTGTCGCGCTTGGCGCCCTGCCCCACGTTGCCCGGATTGATGCGGTATTTCGACAACGCCTGCGCGCACTCGGGGTAGTCGCGCAGCAAGGTGTGGCCGTTGTAATGGAAGTCGCCGACCAGGGGCACGTCGATTTCCATGAGGTCGAGCTGGGCGCGGATCAGCGGCACGGCGGCAGCCGCCTCGGGACGGTCGACCGTGATGCGCACGAGCTCGGAGCCGGCGCGCGCGAGCTCCTTAATCTGGATCGCAGTGCCGATCACGTCGGCCGTGTCGGTGTTGGTCATCGACTGGATCACGACGGGCGCGTCGCCGCCGACCCAGACTTCGCGCTTGCCATGCGCGACGAGCACGCGGCGGCGCGCGCTGCGCGCTGACGGGCCGGACGGGATGGCGCTATTGCTTGAAATCGGTGT
>JANYGW010000109.1 GCA_025359245.1 Massilia sp. | reverse complement strand
TTCTGGTCGACCCGCACGCCGGTGGTCCATTCGGTCAGGTCGGCGCTGGTCTTGTGGTTGAGCACGATGTCGGCATACACCTGGATCCCGGCGGCGTGGGCGGCATCGATCGCGCCGATGTACTCGGCCTTGGTGCCCCAGCGCGTGCGCACGCTGCCTTTCTGGTTGAATTCGCCCAGGTCGAACAGGTCGTACACGCCGTAGCCGACGTCGCTGGCGCCGGCGCCGCCCTTGTAGGCCGGCGGCAGCCAGTACGCCGTGATGCCCTTGGCGGCCCAGGCCGGCGAGGCGGCCTTGACCCGGTTCCAGTGCTGGCCGTCGCCGTTCGAGTCCCAGTCGAAGTACTGCAGCATGGTGCCATTGGTCTGTGCCAGGCTCGGTGCCGCTGCCGCCGCGAGGGTGGCCGATAAGATGAAGCTGGATAGTTTTATTGTGTGCATTTTTTTGTCTCCGATTGAGTTCTTTTGATTTTTTACTCAGTGGCAATGCGAAGCGGGGCGGTTCCGCCGGTCTCTCCTTGTGATCGTGGAAATATATGTAGCTTTACTACTAATTTCATGGTTTTCCTATATATCTATCGTGATTGTGGCTTGTAAGTCTGTCAAATTTGACACAATGTATATGTAGTATTCTTTCCACTTTCGGCGCGGCCGCATGTCTTTGAGGCAAGGCAATCGTTTGAAGGTACAATCCCGTTCGTCTATCTTTTCTGCCCGCCCCATGCATCCAATTCGTTTTGCCCTGATCGCCGCCGCCTTGCTCGTCACCGCCTGCCACACCACGCCGCCGCCTGTGAAAGTGGAGCCGGTCGCCGTGGTTGCGCCGCCGGCGCCGCGCAAGATCCGGATCGGGCTGGCCCTGGGCGGCGGCGCCGCGCGCGGTTTCGCCCACATCGGCGTGATCAAGGCGCTCGAAGCGCAAGGCATCTATCCGGAAATCGTGGTCGGCACCAGCGCCGGCAGCGTCGTCGGCGCCATGTACGCGGCCGGCAACGATGGCTTCGCGCTGCAAAAAATCGCCATGGACATGGACGAAGCGACCATTTCCGACTGGGCGCTGCCGCTGTTCGGCAAGTCGTCCGGGGTGCTCAAGGGCGATGCGCTGCAGTCGTATGTGAACAAGTCGGTCAAGAACGTGACGATGGAAAAGCTGAAGCTCAAATTTGGCGCCGTGGCCACCGACTTGAGCAGCGGCCAGCCGATCCTGTTCCAGCGCGGGAATACGGGGCAGGCCGTGCGCGCCTCGTCGTCGGTGCCGAGCGTGTTCCAGCCAGTCGTCATCGGCACGCATTCGTACGTCGATGGCGGCCTGGTCGCCCCGGTGCCGGTGCGCTTCGCGCGCGAGATGGGGGCCGACTTCATTATCGCGGTCAATATCTCGACCCAGACCGACGCCCAGGAGGCGGTCAGCTCGCTCCAGGTGCTGCTGCAGACCTTCGCGATCATGGGCCAGCGCCTCAACGATTTCGAGCTGAAGGGCGCCGATATCGTGATCCGGCCTTCGCTGTCCAAAATGGGCGGCAACGACTTCAACGGACGCAACGTGGCCATCATGGCCGGCGAGCAGGCCGCCACGGCGATGATGCCGCAGATTAAAGCGAAGCTGAAGGCGGCGCAGCAGCCATAGTCGCTATACGGGATCGGATATCGGCTGCCGCTGCGGCCGGCGTAAAATGCCGCACACTTCTTTTCAGGACCCGCACATGCAAACGAAATCCGTACTGACCGTCGCCGATGTAAAGAAAATCGCCGCTGCCGCCGAAGCGGAAGCGCTGGCCAACAACTGGGCCGTCACGATCGCCATCGTCGACGACGGCGGCCATTTGCTGGCGCTGCAGCGCCTCGACGGCGCCGCGCCGCTGACCTCGCACATCGCGCCGGCCAAGGCCAAGACCTCGGCAGTGAGCCGCCGCGAAACCAAGGTCTATGAAGACATCATCAACAATGGCCGCACCGCGTTCATGACGGTGCCGTTCATCGAAGGCATGCTCGAAGGCGGCGTGCCGATCATCGTCGACGGCCAAATCATCGGCGCGGTGGGCGTGTCGGGCGTCAAATCGGAGCAGGATGTGCAGATCGCCAAGGCCGGCATCGCTGCACTGGTCTAGGCCAGCGCCGCCGCGCTGGCCGGGGCGGCCTGGTCGTAGGGCGTAAGCGGCATGCGCCGCTCCAGCGCCCGGTTCAATTCCCTGAGCAGCTGGCGCGGTTCGGCGTCGACGTTGCGGAAGGTGTAGCGCAGGGTTGGCGTGATCGGCGCGCCGCCGCGCTGCGCATGGTGGCGCAGGCTGGCGACGGCACGCCGCAAGTGGTCGGCCAGCGCCAGCGCGGCGTCGGCCCGCGTCCCCGGCAGCAGCACGGCGAAACGGTCGCCGGCATAGCGGCACAGCAGGTCGCTGGCGCGCAAATTCAACAATAAAACCTGGGCCACGGACTGCAGCACGCGGTCGCCTTCGCGCCGCCCGAAATCCCGGTTGACCAGGTGGAAGCTGTCGATGTCGAGCATCAGCAGGCAGCAGTTGTCGCCGCCATGTTGGTATTCGATGCGCAGCTGTTCACGCAGGTAGTCGGCGTCGCCGACCTGGGTCAGCTGGTCGAACGAGCGGTGGCCGCGGAACATCCGTTCGCGCTTTTCGATCGCCTTCCATTGTTCGCTGCGCCACAAGTACAGGGCCAGGGCCAGGCACGCCATGCCGGCCAGCGTGGTGCCGCTGGCGGCCAGGTGGTGCCACGGCTGGCCGGCGGCGCTGAAGAATTGGTCCATGCAGCGCGCGAGCGCGCCGAGCATCAGGGCGCCCAGTCCGGCGGCCAGCCAGGTGGTCACGCGGCAAGGGCGGCGGCTGTACAGCGCCGCGATGAAGCAGCAGCAGGCCAGCAGGGCGAGGGCGGCGGCGCCGGCGATGTCGAGCCCATTCCATTGCGCCGGCGGGCGCGCCAGGCCGAAGATGGCATACAGGGCCATGGTGGCGCCGCCGGCCAGCGCGGCCAGGCAGAGGAGGGTGCGGTGGAATCGTAGCATGGGATGCTCACTGGTGAGGGGTAATGCCTCCCGATGCTAGAGTGCGGTCATGACGGCGTGATGACAGGCTGTTGTAATCGTGCAGAATTCACTGCCATCACTGAAACCACAAAATTGAACCCCCGTCGTCCTCGCGCAAGCGCGCCAAGGCGCTACCCCATGCTGAGCATATTCAGTATGGGGTAGCGCCTTGGCGCGCGTTCGCGAG
>JANYGW010000090.1 GCA_025359245.1 Massilia sp. | reverse complement strand
CAGCGCCGCCGCCAGGTCCTGCTGCAGGCTGGCCATGCGCATCGCCGCCGGCATCAGGGCGGCCAGGCCCTTGGTGCCGCGCAGGAACTCGGTCACGCCGACCGAGGTCTGGCGCGTCTTGGTGCCGTAGATGTGGACGGGGCGGGTATTGGTCGGTGGCGCTTGCATGGGGGCACGATAGCACACACGCGCCTTGCCCAGAAGACCAAGTGCCCCGTCAATTTTGCAGAAATGGCAAGTCGGCGTAAGATGCGAGGGCAGCAGCGCGCGCGGCCCCCCTTGTGTTCGCGTCCGATATCCCCATTTGGAGCGGGTTGCCCTGATCGCGTGATAAAATCAGCGTCTTTTTGCCATGGTCGGCCTTCGTTTGATATCTTTTTGATATCATCGCGGCTTCTTTTTGCGGCGTTTTTTTCAAGAATTCAAGCATGTCATTACTGACCCAGATTTTCGGCAGCCGCAACCAGCGGCTGCTCAAGCAGTACCAAAAAACGGTGCGTGATATCAATGCGCTGGAACCGCAGATCGAACAGCTGTCCGACGCCCAGTTGCAGGCGAAGACGGCCGAGTTCCAGGGCCGCGTGGCCAAGGGCGAGTCGCTCGATGCGCTGCTGCCCGAAGCCTTCGCCGTGTGCCGCGAGGCCGCCAGGCGCGTGCTCAAGATGCGCCACTTCGACGTCCAGATGATAGGCGGCATGGTGCTCCATTACGGCAAAATTGCCGAGATGGGCACCGGCGAGGGCAAGACGCTGATGGCGACCCTGCCGACCTACCTGAATGCCTTGTCCGGCAAGGGCGTGCACGTCATTACCGTCAACGATTACCTGGCCCAGCGCGATGCCGAATGGATGGGACGCCTGTACAGCTGGCTGGGCCTGACCACCGGCGTCAACCTGTCGCAGATGGATCACGACGTCAAGCAGTCCGCCTACGCGGCCGACATTACCTACGGCACCAACAATGAATTCGGTTTCGATTACCTGCGCGACAATATGGTGTTCGAGGCGCGCGAGCGCGTCCAGCGCAGCCTGAACTTCGCCGTCGTCGATGAGGTCGATTCGATCCTGATCGACGAGGCGCGCACGCCGCTGATCATCTCGGGCCAGGCCGAAGGCCACACCGACCTGTACCAAAAAATCAATGCCGTGCCGGGCATGCTGACCATGCAGATCGGCGAAGAAACGCCGGACGGCAAGGGCGTCGTGTCGGTGCCGGGCGATTACACCAAGGATGAAAAGGCGCACTCGGTGCTGCTGACCGAAGCGGGCCACGAGAACGCCGAGGCCATCCTCACCAAGATGGGCCTGCTGCCCGAAGGCGCCTCGCTGTACGACTCGGCCAACATCACGCTGATCCACCACCTGTACGCGGCGCTGCGCGCGCACGCGCTGTACTTCAAGGACCAGCACTACGTGGTGCAGGACAATGAAGTGATCATCGTCGACGAATTCACGGGCCGCCTGATGACGGGCCGGCGCTGGTCCGACGGCCTGCACCAGGCAGTCGAAGCCAAGGAAGGCGTGCGCATCCAGAACGAGAACCAGACCCTGGCCTCGATCACGTTCCAGAACTACTTCCGCATGTACGCCAAGCTGTCCGGCATGACCGGCACGGCCGATACCGAAGCCTACGAGTTCCAGGAAATCTACGGCCTCGAGACCGTCGTCATTCCGCCGAACCGTCCTTCGCAGCGCAAGGACCGCCAGGACCAGGTCTACAAGTCGTCGGAAGAAAAATACAATGCGATGCTGATCGATATCCGCGATTGCTACCAGCGCGGCCAGCCGGTCCTGGTTGGCACGACGTCGATCGAGAACTCGGAGATGTTGTCGGGCATTTTGACCAACGCCAAGCTCGAGCACAACGTGCTCAACGCCAAGCAGCATGCGCGCGAGGCGGAAATCATCGCCCAGGCGGGCCGTCCGAAAATGATCACGATCGCCACCAACATGGCCGGCCGCGGTACCGACATCGTCTTGGGCGGCAACGTCGAAAAGCAGATCCAGCTGCTCGAAGCCAATCCGGCCCTGTCCGACGCCGACAAGGCCGCGCAGGCGGCCAAGCTGGCCAGCGAATGGCAGTCGCTGCACAACCACGTGGTCGAAGCGGGCGGCCTGCACATCATCGGCACCGAGCGCCACGAGTCGCGCCGGGTCGACAACCAGCTGCGCGGCCGTTCCGGGCGCCAGGGTGATCCGGGTTCGTCGCGCTTCTACCTGTCGCTCGACGACGCGCTGCTGCGCATCTTCGCCGGCGACCGCGTGCGCGCCATCATGGACCGCCTCAAAATGCCGGAAGGCGAACCGATCGAGGCGGGCATCGTGTCGCGTTCGATCGAATCGGCGCAGCGCAAGGTCGAGGCGCGCAACTTCGATATTCGCAAGCAGCTGCTCGAGTACGATGATGTGGCCAACGACCAGCGCAAGGTGATCTACACCCAGCGTAACGAACTGCTGGAAACGACCGATATCTCGGAGCTGATCGCGTCGCTGCGCGCCGGCGTGTTCCACGACGTGGTGCGCGCCCATGTGCCGCCCGAATCGGTCGAAGAGCAGTGGAGCATCCCGGCCCTGCAGGCGACGCTGGCCAGCGAATGGCAGCTCGACGTGGCGCTCGATGCGCTGCTCAAGTCCGACACCAACCTGACCGACGACGACATCCTCGACAAGGTGCTGGCCGCCGCCGATGCGTCGTACAACGCCAAGATCGAGATCGTCGGCAAGGAATCGTTCGGCGGCTTCGAGCGCAACGTCATGCTGCAAAGCGTGGACACCCACTGGCGCGAGCACCTCGCCGCGCTCGACCACCTGCGCCAGGGTATCCACCTGCGCGGCTATGCGCAGAAAAATCCGAAGCAGGAATACAAGCGCGAAGCGTTCGAACTGTTCGGCTCCATGCTGGACCAGATCAAGAACGAAGTGATCCGCATGGTGATGACGGTGCGCATCCAGACGCGCGAGGAAATCGACGCCGCCGAACTGGCGATGCAGCAGTCGCACGTCGAGAACGTCAGCTACCAGCACGCGGACTTCAATCCGAACGCGGCGCCGGAAGACTTGCTGGCGCCAGGCAGCGGCGCGCGCCAGTCGGCCGACGACGAGTTCGCGCCGAAAGTGGGCCGCAACGATCCCTGCCCGTGCGGCAGCGGCCGCAAGTTCAAGGCGTGCCATGGCAAGCTGGCTTAAGCAGCTGCCCTGCAAGGGTAAAAAAAACCCGCCAGGCTGGCGGGTTTTTTTTACACTGCGACGGTGATTTAAAGATAAGCTTGCCGTTTTCATCATGGCGCTGTACCTTGTCGGCTCTACTGAATCGATCGCAAGGACCATGATGATGAACGCTCCCCTGTCGCACGCGCTGGCGCTGGCCGCGCTGGCCGCTCCGCTGGCCGCTCCGCTGGCCGCCGGCGCCGCCACAATGGCCGACTTCACGCCGCCGCCAGGCCTGTACCGGGTCGAGGTCGATGGCACCATCCTGGGCCAGGACCATGCCAGTGCCGTGGCGCGCCAGACCACCGACGCCAGCGGCGATACGGTCGCGCGCCAGTTCGGCCGCAACGGCCAGGTGGCGAAGACCATCACCGAAAAAGGCAACGGTCCACTGACCCAGTGCATCAAGCCAGTGAGCAACGCGCAGGCCATGGCATCGCTGGCCGCCATGGCCGGTGCCGGCGCTTGCGTCGCCTCCGGGCCAGGCGTGATTGAAAACGGCAGCCTGGTCACGCACCAGAAATGCCCGTTCGGCGACTTTACCTATACGGTGACCAGGGTCGACAAAGTCACCTGGGAGTTCCGGACTCAGGCCCTGGTGCGCCCGGCGGCGGCGACCGGCGCCGGCATGATGGCCAATGCTGCCTTCATGAAAACGATGCTCTTGAATGCGCAAAAAAATGCGCCGACGGCCAAGGAACGCCAGGAGGCGACGCAAGCGCTGGCCGACTTCGAAAAGAACAAGGCAGAGATGGCCGGCCAGGCTGCGCAAATGGATGCCATGCAGCCCGAGCTCGACAAGATGCGCGCCGAGGCTGGCATCGCCAGTCCGCACGGCGGCGGCATGGCGTCGACCGGCGTGACGCGCCTGACGCGCATTGCCGACAGCTGCGCGGCGGCCCGCAAGTAGCCCAACTGGCCGAACGCAGCTGGCCGCTGCCGGCCTTGCCATGGTGGCGCCCGGCAGTCCCGCCAGTGGAATGATCAAAAACAGCGCTGCCCATGCGCGGCGCCCGGAGGAGAAGTTGCATGACCATCGACACCGTATCCAGAACACACAGGCGCGCCCGCGGCATGTCCGCATCCCTGTCCGGCGCTGCGCTGGCGCTGCTGTGCGCGCTGTCCGCACCGTTGTCCGCGCGCGCGGCCGATGCGGTCAATAGCGATCGCGCCGGCGGTGCCGACCATCCGCTGTTGTCACGCTACGAGGGCTCGATCTTGTACATGTTCGGCGATGACCCGGCCGCGACAGCCCAGCTGGTATTCGAAGAGAAAGGCAAGCCGGTGCTGCGTCCGGTCGAAGGGCGTATCGCCAACCGCCTGTACTGGGGCCCCAAAGGACGCGGCCCGCTGGAAGTGTTTCGCAACTACCGTCAGGCGCTCGCGGCGGCCGGCTTCCAGATCATGTTCGCCTGCGAGACGGCGCAATGCGAGAAGAGCCGGGTGCAGCCCCTGATTTCCGACTTGCCACGCAAGGTCAGCTGGGCCGCATGGGACGTCTATGTTTCCGGCACTTTCGACAGCGGCAGCCAGCCCGGCTTTCATTATCTGAGCGCGCGCAAGACCGTTCCTGGCGGTACGACCTATGTGCAGGTGGGCCTGGTCGGCAGCAGTGCCAACCCGCCCATCGCGGGCCGGGTGCGCCAGTTCGTGCAAATCATCGAGCCGGCCCGGATCGAATTGGGCAAGGTGAAAGTTGACGCCAAGGCGATCCAGGGCGGGCTGGCGCGCGACGGCAAGATCGCGCTGTACGGCGTCACGTTCGACACCAACAAGGCGGTGCTGCGCGCCGAGTCCGGCACGCAGCTGGAGGAAATGGCCAGCGTCCTCAAGGCGACGCCGGCGCTGAAGGTATTCATTGTCGGCCACACCGACAACCAGGGGGAGCTGCAGGCCAACACGCTGCTGTCGCAGCAACGTGCCGATGCGGTCGTGGCCGCGCTGAGCGGGCGCTACGGCATTGCGCCGGCACGCCTGGTCGCGCGCGGCGTGGCCAACCTGGCGCCGGTGTCGAGCAATGACGCCGAAGAGGGCCGCGCCCGGAACCGCCGTGTCGAAATGGTGGTGCGCTGAACCTTGCCAGTGGCATCCCCATCCCAGAACATGCAGGGCGTCAGCAATGGCGCCGGCGGACTGCGGGTGGCGATCCGCCAGTCAGGCATTGGGGCCGACATGGTCCCGCCGGCCGCCACCGTGGATGGCGCCGCGTGTGCGCGCCTTTCGACGCGGCCCCGATGCCGGCTTAGTCGCCGCTGCCTGCGTCGGGGGGGGGCGCTTCGGCGGCGGCCGGCTTGGCCGGCGCCTTTGGCAGCACGACTTCCTTGCCGTTGAAAGTGAGCTTGCCGGCCTTGAATTCGATCAGCGAAACCAGCACGCCGTTGTCGAGCTTGGCGAAGCCGCCGTTGAGCATCTTGCCGACAACGACATCGGTAATGCTTTGCGCGGTTTGCGCAATCGCGTCCGGCGACGTCGTTTCGCCTTTGGCTTCGGCCTGCTTGGTCATCACGATACTGGCGACGTCGGTCACCATGGCCACCGGCACGCGGATCTGCAGGCGCGCAACGATCTTGTTGACCATCTTGGCGCGTGACGCGAAGTCTGCATCGGTGCTCGGCAACAGCGCGACCCGGCCTTTGACGACTGCCCGGTTGGCGTGCAAGCCGACACTGAAATCGTCGATTTCCAGCGCCGATCCGCGCGCCGCGACGCTTTTGCCGAATACTTTGAAACCGGCCATCAGCGCGGCCAGGTTCTGTTCCTTGGTCTTTCCGGACTTCTCCGCATTGGCCAGGCTGTCGGTCATTTTTTCGAGCGCGCGCATGTCGATGTTGAGCATCCGCATGGCGAAGCGGATGTCGTCGAGTTGTTCGCCAGCCACCTTGACGGTCTTGATCTGGCTGTCGTAAGCGATGTCGATGGCCGTGCCCTTGCGCACCGCCTTGCTGGAAAACGACAAACCTTCGAGCACCGCGCCCGGCGCGTCGGCCACGCTGACGTCGATCTTTCCAATGCCGACACCGACTTTGCCGAGCCAGATATTCTGGCTGGTGCGGCGCTGCTTGCCCTCAAGGCTGATGTCGCTGATCGTCATCGACATGGCCTTGTCGGCGACGCGGAACGAACGCCAGCTGCCTTGCGAGTTCATGCTCAGGCCTGCCTTGTCGGTCGCCAGGATCATGCCCAGTTCCGACCAGGCGATGGTGGTCGCGTTCGCGTCGAGATAGCTAAAGGCGGGCGCGTTCAGCACATACGTAATGGTGCCGTCGCTGGCGGTATTGCGCTGTAGCGTCATCGGCTGCTTGTCGCCAAATACTTTGGTGAGCTTTTGCCTGGTCTGATCCGAATACTGGTGCGCCACCAGTTTGTCGAGGTAGGGAATCGGGTTGCCCTTGGCATTGCCGAAGGCGTCTTTCAGTTCGCTACCCAGCGCGCCCAGCGCGTCGAACATGGCGGAAGTCGGTTTCGCCGGCTTGGCGGCTGGCTTGGCGTCCGTGGCATGAGCCGCCGGCACTTCCGCGACGGCCGCCGCGGCGGCCTCGGCGGCTTCCCTGGCGCTGACGGTGGCGACGATGGGCTTGGGGCTATCGGCCGCGCTGGCGGGCAACGCGCCGACGAGGGCGGCGGAAAGGGTGGTCAGGGCGAGCAGTTTTTTCATGTCTAATTGAACAATAAATAATATTTCCTATTATCAAGCATAGTGGGTATTTTGTCACCATTTTTCGGCGCTCCGCATGCACGTTGCCGAGCTCGACAACAGCATGGGGGGCGAGCGCGCCGCAGCGTGCGGGGTTCGCGCCGGCCGGCCGGCGGCGAGCGGCCCGGTATTGCTGCCGGCTGCAACCAGCCATGGGGCTCCTTTGACGTCACGTTTTTCTTGCAAGCGGTACAATAACCGCTTCCTTTTCCATCGCTAGAGAGAACACCATGGCCGTCAATTCCCCCCTGCCTGTCGCCGCCGACCTGAAGCCGGTCAACGGCATCGAAATCGGCTTTGCCGAAGCCGGCATCAAGAAGCCCAACCGCAAGGACGTGCTGGTGATGAAGCTGGGCGAGGGCGCCACCGTGGCCGGGGTGTTCACCAAGAACCGCTTTTGCGCGGCCCCGGTCCAGGTCAGCGAGGCCAACCTGGCGGCAGCGGCCGCCGGCGGCAAGCCGATCCGCGCGCTGGTCATCAATACCGGCAACGCCAACGCCGGCACCGGCGCGTCCGGCCTGGCCGACGCCAACGCCACCTGCGCGGCGCTGGCCCAACTGCTCGGCTGCGACGCCCAGCAGATCCTGCCATTTTCCACCGGCGTGATCCTCGAGCCGCTGCCGCTGGCCAAGCTGGTCGCCGGCCTGCCGGCCGCGGTCGGCAACCTGAAGCTGGACAACTGGTTCAACGCCGCCGAAGCCATCATGACCACCGACACCCAGCCGAAGGCGGCCTCGCGCACGGTCGCCGTGTGCGGCCATGCGGTCACGATGACCGGCATCAGCAAGGGCGCCGGCATGATCCGGCCCAACATGGCCACCATGCTCGGCTACCTGGCGATCGACGCCAAGGTCGCCCAGCCGGTGCTCGATGAACTGGTCAGGCACGCGGCCGACCATTCGTTCAACTGCATCACCATCGACGGCGACACCTCGACCAACGACTCGTTCATGCTGATCGCCACCGGGACCGGCAGCCTGGCCATCGCCAACACCGATTCGACCGAATACGGCGAACTGAAAATCGCCGTGACGGAGCTGGCGCGCAACCTGGCGCAGCAGATCATCCGCGACGGCGAAGGCGCCACCAAGTTCATCACCGTCACCGTCGACGACGGCAGCACGGTCGACGAGTGCCGCAAAGTCGCCTATTCGATCGCCCATTCGCCGCTGGTGAAAACCGCCTTCTTCGCGTCCGACCCGAACCTGGGCCGGATTCTGTGCGCGATCGGCTATGCCGGCGTGGACGACCTCGACGTGTCGAAACTCGACATGTACCTCGACGACGTGTGGGTGTGCAAGAACGGCGGGCGCAATCCCGATTACCAGGAAGCGGACGGCCAGCGCGTCATGCAGAAAAGCGAAATCACGGTGCGCGTCAAGCTCGCGCGCGGCTCTGCCAGCGCCACCGTCTGGACCTGCGACCTGTCGCACGACTACGTCACCATCAACGCCGACTACCGTTCCTGAGCGCGCGCGATGACGCCGCTCGAACAGTTCCTGGTGCGCGCCGAGGCTCTGCTGGCGCGCGTCGAGGCGGTGCTGCCGCCGGCCCATGCGCGCGAGCCGGACTGGAAACTCAGCTTCGCTTTCCGCTGGCGCAAGCGCGCCGGCGGCGGCGCCAGCTATCTGCAGCCGGTGCTGCACACGGCGCATATCGCGCTGTCGGACCTGCACAACATCGGTCCGCAAAAGCAGCAGATTGAACAGAACACGCGCCAGTTCGTCGCGCGCCGCCCGGCCAACAACGTGCTGCTGACCGGCGCGCGCGGGACCGGCAAGTCGTCGCTGATCAAGGCCTGCCTGAACCAGTTCGCCGGCGACGGCCTGCGCCTGATCGAAGTCGACAAGGCCGACCTGGCCGAACTGCCCGACATCGTCGACCTGGTGGCCGGACGGCCGGAACGCTTCGTCATCTTTTGCGACGACCTGTCGTTCGAGGAAGGCGAGAGCGGCTACAAGGCGCTCAAGGTGGCGCTCGACGGCAGCATCGCCGCGCAGTCCGACAACGTGATCATCTACGCGACCTCGAACCGGCGCCACCTGATGCCGGAGCGGATGAGCGACAACGCCAGCTACACCCACGCCGGCGACGGCGACCTGCATCCGGGCGAGACGGTGGAAGAGAAGATCTCGCTGTCCGAGCGCTTCGGCCTGTGGCTCTCGTTCTATCCGTTCAAGCAGGACGACTACCTGGAGATCGCCGGCCATTGGCTGGCCAGCTTCGGCTGCGACGCCGCGCAGGTGGCGGCGGCGCGCGCGGACGCCTTGCGCTGGGCCCTGCAGCGCGGTTCGCGCTCGGGCCGGGTGGCCTGGCAGTTCGCCAAGGACTACGCCGGAAAGCTGCCGCAATGAGCGCCGCCGCGCCCAAGCCGATCGACGTCGCGGTCGGCATCCTGATGAAGCCGAACGGCGACGTGCTGCTCGGCCAGCGCCCGGCGGGCAAGCCGTACCACGGCTACTGGGAATTCCCGGGCGGGAAAGTCGAAGCCGGCGAAGCCATCCTCGACGCGCTCAAGCGCGAATTCGTCGAGGAGCTCGGGGTCCATATCCTGGAGGCGAGCGAATGGTGCGGCGTCGAGCATGTGTATGAACACGCGCACGTGCGCCTGCATTTTTTTATCAGCCGCAGCTGGCGGGGCGAACCGCAAAGCCTGGAAGGGCAGGCCTTTGCGTGGCAGGGCGCGGTGGGCGTGACGCCGCTGCTGCCGGCCACCATTCCGCTGCTCGCGTGGCTCGACCAGCTGCGCTACGCGGCATAGGCATTCCAAGGATTCCATTTGAAAATCATCGTTCTGGGCAGCGGCGTGGTCGGCACCACTTCCGCCTATTTCCTCGCCAAGGCGGGCCATGAAGTGACCGTGATCGAGCGCCAGGACGGCGCCGCGCTGGAAACGAGCTTCGCCAACGCCGGCGAGATTTCGCCCGGCATGGCCGCGCCGTGGGCCGCGCCCGGCATTCCGCTGCGCGCCTTGCAGTGGCTGTTCATGCGCCACAGCCCGCTGGTGGTGCGCCCGCAGCTCGATCCGGCCATGTGGCGCTGGATCGGCCAGATGCTGGCCAACTGCAATGAGAAAAGCTACGAGATCAACAAGACGCGCATGGTGCGCCTGGCCGAATACAGCCGCGATTGCCTGGTCGCGCTGCGCGCCGCCACCGGCATCGCCTACGATGAGCGCAGCCGCGGCACCTTGCAGGTGTTCCGCGACCAGCGCCAGGTCGACGACGCGGCCCACGATATCGCCGTGCTGGCGCGCTACGGCGTGCCGTACGCGCTGCTCGACGTGGCCGGCTGCGAACAGGCCGAGCCGGCGCTGGCGACAGTGCGCGGACGGATCCTGGGCGGCCTGCGCCTGCCCGGCGACGAGACCGGCGACTGCTTCAAGTTTACCCAGGCGCTGGCCGCGCTGGCCGCGCAGCTGGGCGTCACCTTCCGCAACGGCGTCGAGATCGGCAGCCTGGTGGCCGACGGCGGCAGCGTGACGGCAGTGCGCACTTCGCAGGGGGAATTCAAGGCCGACGCCTTCGTGATGGCCATGGGCAGCTATTCGCCGCTGCTGCTGCGCCCGCTGGGCGTGCGCATTCCGGTCTACCCGGTCAAGGGGTATTCGATCACGATGCCGGTCGTCGACAGTGCCGGCGCGCCGGAATCGACCGTGATGGACGAGACCTACAAGGTCGGCATCACGCGCCTGGGCCAGCGCATCCGCGTGGGCGGCACGGCCGAACTGGCCGGCTACGACACGCGCCTGCGCGAAGCGCGGCGCGCGCCGCTGCTGCGCGCGGTGACCGACCTGTTCCCGCACGGCGGCGACGTGAACCAGGCGACGTTCTGGTGCGGCCTGCGCCCGATGACGCCGGACGGCACGCCGGTGATCGGCGCCACGCCCTACCGCAACCTGTTCCTCAACACCGGCCACGGCACCCTGGGCTGGACCATGTCATGCGGCTCGGCGCGCGTGCTGGCCGATATCGTCTCCGGGCGGCGCCCGGAGATCAGCCTCGATGGCTTGCAGATGGAACGCTACCGCGCAGCCTAGCGCGCCGGTTGCGACGCGCTGGACGGCGCCGCACGGTCCCTGGGCCGCTCCGCTTCGGCCAGGGCCACCTGCCACAGCTGCTCGCGCACGGCGTCGAAGGTGGGCGGCTCGGCCGGGCGCATGGCCTCGATGCGGATGATATGCCAGCCGAACTCGGTCTTGACCGGTTCCGGCAGCAGGCCGGGCCCGGCCGCGCCGCGCAAGGCATCGGCATAGGCCTTGGTGTAGTGTTCGGCCAGCGCCCATCCGAGGTCGCCGCCATCCTTGCCGCCGCGGTCGATCGAGCGCTTCGCCACTTGCGCGAACGCTTCGCCCGCCACGATCTTTGCATGCGCGGCGCGGGCGTCGGCTTCGCGCGCCATCAGGATGTGCGCGCTGTGGTACTCGGTCTTGCCGGCCACGTTCTTCTGCATCTGCGGCAGGAAGCGCTGATACAGCACGCGCAGGGCAGCATCGTCCAGCTTGTCGCTGGCGAAGGCCAGGTGCAGCACGGCGCTGGACTGGACCGCGACGCCGTCGCGCTGGGCTGGGCTATAGCGGCATGCCTGGACCAGCGCCAATGCCAGCTTGTCGGTCTTGTCCTTGCCGCTGCCGGTCTCGAATTTCGGCGCATAGACCTGGCCGTCGGCCCAGACCTGCAGGCGCACCATCATGTTGGCATTCGGCGCGCCGGCTTCGACCGGCTTGAACAGCGCCGAGGCGCCGCAGCTGCCCGGCACCAGCATCGGCCGCTGCGGCGCGATCGCGTCCGCGCCCAGTACCCACGGCACGTCCAGCGTGGCCGCTGCGGCCGGCTGCGCGAAACGGCAGCTGGCGGCCAGCTTCACCGACGCCGCATCGAGCAATGCCGAGCCGCTGCTGGCGGCCACGCTGACATTGCTCGCCTTGCGGTCCGGGCCGACGCTGAGCGCGAGCCGGGTCGTGCCTTGCAGCTCGTAGCGGCGCGCTTCGGGCGAGTGCACCGGCGCGTCGCAGGCGCTCAGCGGCAAGCTGTCGGCACGGGCCGCGCCCGCGCCCAGCGCGGCCAGCAGCAGGACCGCGCGGATCAGCATTCTGGCCTGCCGGCGCTCGTTTCGAGCGCCACGCCGGTGTCGCGGCTCTTGTCTTCGCGCACCACCTCGATGAAGCACTTGCCGTTGTTCAGGCCGGCGTTGACGATGTAGGCGCTGCCCGTTTGCGGAGTAAACGCCAGCGTCGGCATGCAGGTGGTGATCACCTGGTAGCCCTGGAACGACATATAGCTCCACATGCTGATGCGCTGCCCGGCCGGCACCCTGGCGGTGCGGTAGCCGTCCGCTTCGGTCACGTCGAGCTGGAAGCGCCCGGCCTTGGTACAGAACGAGGGCTTGCCCATGCCGACGAAGCTGACGGTCGGGTCGCCGGCCACCGGCTGGTAGGTCGGCAGCGTGTGGCAGGCGCTCAGCAGCAGCGCAGCGGCGCCGATCAGCAGGCGGAGGGTGGTGCGGTTGGTGGTCATGGTGTGGTTCATCAGCTTAGCTCTTTTCCAGGGTGCCGGTTTCGATGACCTTTTTCAGGTCGGCAAGGACGTCGTCGGTGTTGTGGGCGCCCGGCTTGGGGCCGTCGAGCATCAGCACGAAGGCGGTCGCGGTCGGCTTGTTCTGCACCTGGCCGACGCGCGGCGTTTCGGTGGCGTCGTTGCGGGCCGCCGCGACCAGGCTGCTGTACATCAGGAAGAAGGGCTTGTGCCTGGCCTTGGCCAGTTCGGCGCAGCGGTACAGCGCATACTTCTGCGCCAGTTCCGGCTTGGTATAGCCGTTGGCCGAGAAGGCGACCATTTCCAGCGCGCCCGGTCCCTTTTGTTCAAGGTGGCCGCCGGTCATGCCCATGCTTTGGTATGAGGTGGCGCAGGCGGACAGCAGCAGTCCCGCTGCGGCGGGCAGCAACAATCGTCGAATCACGTTTTCTCCTGAAATAACTGAAAGTAAGCTTGTTATTTTATCAGGATATATTTACAGATGGAATCGTCGGCAGGAACTAACTGGCTGTTTGTGCAACGCTTTACAGGTTGTCCTGGTCCGGCAGCAGTTCGTCATCATTGGCAGGCGCGCCGGGGATCGTGTACTTTTCCTCGGCCCAGGCGCCCAGGTCGATTTGCTTGCAGCGCTCGCAACAGAAGGGGCGGAAGGGATACGCTTCGGTCCACTCGACTTTTTTGGAACAGGTAGGGCAGTTAACTACTGGCATGGCTAAACACTCACATCATTAAAAGTTGCACAGCGTGAGTTCGAACGGCACGTCGTCTTCGAGCGGCTTCGGTTTCAAGTCGCCGCCCTGGCTGGTGAAGCGCACCCACAGCATGTATTTGTTCGCCGAAATCTCGGGAATCGCGCCCAGCGTCTCGTCGAGCGTCAGGCGCAGCATCTGGTATATCTTTCCTTGCAGCATTTGCTGATAGCTGCCGGCGATGGCGATCATTTTAACGGGGCCGCCGGAATCGCGCAGCAAACGCAGCACCAGCGCGAGCGCGTCGAACAGCGGCGCGAGCGGGGCGAACCAGGTGATGATGTCGTTGAAACGCTGCCCGGGCGGGCGCTTTTGCCACGCATAGTAGGACGGCAGGTCGAATTCGCAGGCGCCGCCGGGGATGATGGTGCGCCCGCGGATGCTCATCAGCCATTCATTGTCGCGCACGTTCTGGCCCGTCTTGCCCTGCGCCGCCACCAGCGCGCTGCTGACCGTTTCGAGTTCCCCCAGCACGGCGTCGAGCATGTCGGCGGCCACGTTCGGATTCGAACGGTAGCTCAGCAGGCTTTGCTTCTGGCGTTCCAGTTCCTGCAGCAGGTCGGACTTGAGGTCGGCGCGGCCAGCCACTTCGAGCATGTCGAAGATGGTGGACAGGGCCACATGATGTTGCATTGCATGTTCTTGATGGACAAAGAACTTGAATTTTTCGTATAGGTCTTCCAGCCGCAACAACGTGCGTATGCGCTCGTTGAAAGGGTATTCGTAGACGATCAAAATGACATCCCTTTACATTGTTGGCAGGAGAAGAATCACGTGATTCTGAACCAAGCGCAGGAAAATTACAAACGCTCGATCGGCAATCGTGACATTCTCTCGGAAAATGCCAGGTAATCGGCGTGCAAACGGGCGATTTGGGGGCGCAAATCGTCGATTCCGCCGGCATTGGTGATCACGTCGTCGGCCGCGGCCAGCCGCTGCTCGCGCGTGGCCTGGGCCGCCATGATGGCACGCACTGCCGATTCGCTCAGTCCGTTACGCGCCATCACGCGCGCCAGCTGCACCTGCTCGGGGCAATCGATGGCCAGCACGCGGTCGACCCGTGCGCGCCAGTTCCCCGATTCGACCAGCAGCGGCACCACGAAGATCACGTACGGGCCGCTGGCCGCGGCAGCCGCGTCGAGGGCGGCGGCGCGGATGCGCGGATGCAGGATCGCTTCGAGCCGCTGGCGCGCCGCCGGGTCGGCAAACACCAGCGCGCGCATCCAGGCCCGGTCGAGGGCGCCATCGGCGGTGGCGCTGGCGGGGCCGAATTGGGCCACCAGGTCTGCCATCGCGGCCCCGTGCGGGGCGGTCAGGGCGTGGGCGATCTGGTCGGTGTCGACCAGGCTGGCACCGAGCTCGGCGAACAGGTCGGCCACCGTGGTCTTGCCGCAGCCTATACCGCCGGTCAAGCCGACACTGAGCCTGGACTGCATGCCTGCCCCCTTGTAATCAGCGTTGCACGACACCTTGCAGCAGTGCCGTAATCTGTGTGCCGTACAGCAATGCCAGCAGGCCGGCGCCGGTCAGGTAGGGGCCGAAGGGAATCCTGGTGTCGCGCCCGTGCTTGCCGAACACGATCATCAGGATGCCGATCGCGGCCCCGACCACCGACGACAGCAGGATGATCGACGGTAGCATGCCCCAGCCCATCCAGGCGCCCAGCGCAGCCAGCAGCTTGAAGTCGCCATTGCCCATGCCGTCATGCTTGCGCACCAGCTTGTACAGCGCATTGACGCTCCACAGCACCATGTAGCCGGCCACCGCGCCGATGACGGCGTCGCGCAGCGGGACCAGGGCGCCGTTCAGGTTGACCAGCAGGCCCAGCCACAGCAGCGGGTAGGTCAGGTCGTCCGGCAGGAACTGGGTGTCGAGGTCGATGAAGGTCATGGCCAGCAGCAGGAAGCCGAACACCACGATGGCCAGCCCGGTCCAGCCGCTGCCGAAGGTCCACACCAGCAAGGCCGCCAGCAGGGCGGACGTCAGTTCGATGGCCGGATAGCGCGCCGAGATCGGGGCCTTGCAGGCGCTGCACTTGCCGCGCAGGACCAGGTAGCTGAGCACAGGGATGTTTTCCAGCATCGTGATCTGGTGGCCGCAATGGGGGCAGGCCGAGCGCGGCACCGACAGCGTGAAGGTGTCGCTGTGGACCGGCTCCTTGCCGCAGTTTTCGGCGCATGCGTTGTCGAACTCGCGCTGCATCATCTTGGGCATGCGGTAGATCACGACGTTCAGAAAGCTGCCGATGAGCAGGCCGAACAGGGCCGCGGCCAGGGTCGGCAACAGGGAGCCGGGTACGGCGAAGAGCAAGGTGTCCATAGTTTTCACGCCTGGTGGCGCTCTGCGTTGAAGTTACATAAACCAACGTCGTCCCCGCATGAGCAAAGGACGACGTTGACGGCGCCGTTTAGTCGCGCTGGCGCGCTGCCTTGACCGGTATCAGACCACCGAGCCGAGCTTGAAAATTGGCAGGTACATGGCAATCACCAGGCCGCCGATCAGCACCCCCAGGATCACCATGATGAGCGGCTCCATCAGCGAAGACAGTGCGGCCACGGCTTCGTCGACGTCGTCTTCGAAGAACTGGGCCACCTTGCTGAGCATCGAATCGAGCGCGCCCGATTCCTCGCCGATCGCCACCATCTGGGTCACGATGGGAGGAAACACGTTGGCATTTTGCATGGCCGCGGTCAGGCTGGTGCCGGTCGACACTTCGTTCTGGATGCGCTTGGTCGCCTCGGCATACAGCGCATTGCCGGCCGCGCCGCCCACCGAGTCGAGCGCTTCGACCAGCGGCACGCCGGCGGCGAACATGGTGGCCAGGGTGCGGGTCCAGCGCGCGATCGCGGCCTGGCGGATCACGGAGCCGAAAATCGGCGTCTTGAGCAGCAGCAGGTCCATGGTGCGCTGCATTTTTTCCGAACGCTGCCAGGTCTGGAAGAAAAAATAGATGCTGGCGCCCAGGCCGCCGAAGATCGCCCACCACCAGCTGACGCAAAAGTCGGAGATCGCCATCACCATCAGGGTCGGTCCCGGCAGGTCGGCGCCGAAGCTGGTAAACACCGATTTAAACGCCGGCACCACCCAGATCATGATGACCGCGGTGACGACGAAGGCAATCCCCAGGATCGAGATCGGATACATCAGGGCCGACTTGATCTTCTTCTTGATCGCGAGCGTCTTTTCCTTGTACACCGCGAGGCGGGTCAGCAAGTCTTCCAGGATACCGGCTTGCTCGCCGGCGCCGACCAGATTGCAAAACAGCGCGTCGAAGTACAGCGGGTACTTGCGGAAGGCATTATTGAGGCTGGTGCCGGTCTCGATGTCGGCGCGCAGGTCCTGGATCAGCTTGGCCATCGACGGGTTCGAATGGCCCTTGCTGACGATGTCGAACGATTGCAGCAGCGGCACGCCGGCCCGCATCATCGTGGCCAGCTGGCGGGTGAACATCGAGATGTCTTTTTCGGTGATCTTGCGGCCGCCGCGCAAGGTCTTTTTCTTGACCTTGGTGACCATCACGCCCTGGCGGCGCAAGGTGACGTTGACGATCGCCTCGCCGCCGGCGCGCAGTTCGCCGCGCACGGTCTTGCCCGATTTGTCCTTGCCTTCCCATGCGTAGATCGATTCCTTGATCGCGCTCGCTTTTGCTGGTGCGGTTGCCATATGGTTCCTATTCGTTTGTACAGCCAAGCACTTCTTCCAGGCTGGTGAGGCCCTGCTTGACTTTCATCAGGCCGGAGCGGCGCAGGGATTTCACGCCGTCCAACTCCGACTGGGCGGCGATCTGCGACGAGTTGCCGTGAGCGAGAATGATTTGTTCGATGGCCGGGGTGATCGGCATGATCTGGTAAATGCCGACCCGGCCCTTGTAGCCGCCTTGCAGGCAGCGTTCGCAGCCGACCGGGCCGTAAGGCTTCCAGCCGCCTTCGAGCTCCTCTTCCTTGAAGCCGGCCGCCAGCAGGATTTCGCGCGAGGTCTCGAGCGGCTTCTTGCAGGTGCACAGCCGGCGCGCCAGGCGCTGCGCGGTGATCATGACGACCGACGAGGCGATGTTGAACGGCGCCACGCCCATGTTCATCAAGCGCGTCAAGGTGGCCGGCGCGTCGTTGGTGTGCAAGGTCGAGAACACCATGTGGCCGGTCTGGGCGGCCTTGATCGCGATGTCGGCCGTCTCCAGGTCGCGGATCTCGCCGACCATGATGATGTCCGGATCCTGGCGCAGGAAGGACTTGAGCGCGACCGGGAAGGTCAGGCCGGCGCGGTCGTTGATGTTGACCTGGTTCACGCCCGGCAAGTTGATCTCGGCCGGGTCTTCCGCGGTCGAGATATTGATGCCCGGCTTGTTGATCACGTTCAGGCAGGTGTACAGCGACACCGTCTTGCCGGACCCGGTCGGCCCGGTCACCAGCACCATGCCGTACGGACGCTGGATCGCCTCCATCAGCAATTCCTTCTGGTCCGGATCGTAGCCGAGCGCGTCGATGCCCATCTGGGCCTGGGTCGCGTCCAGGATCCGCATGACGGTCTTTTCGCCGAACAGGGTCGGGCAGGTGCTGACCCGGAAGTCGATCGCCTTGACCGCCGACAGCACCAGGCGCATGCGGCCATCCTGCGGCACGCGCTTCTCGGAAATATCGAGCTTGGAGAGCACCTTGATGCGCGAGACCAGCTTGTCCTTGATGGTCACCGGCGGCTGCGCATGTTCGCGCAGCACGCCGTCGACGCGCAGGCGGATCCGGTAGAATTTTTCGAACGGCTCGAAGTGGATGTCGGACGCGCCCAGGTTGATCGCGTCCATCAGGATCTTGTTGAGGAACTTGACGATCGGCGCGTCTTCGATCTCGTTTTGCGCCGCATCGAGCACCGAGGCCGGACCGGCCTCCTCGGCGAACTGGATATCCTCGTCGTCGCCGGACGTCATGTCCTGGATGGTCTGCTCGGCCGTCTTGCTCAGGCTGGCCAGCCAGGTCAGCAGCACGTCGTGGGCGACGATCACCGGCTCGACCATCGCTTCGCTCTGGAACTTGATCTGGTCCAGGGCCTGGGTATTGGTGGGGTCCGAAATGGCGACCGACATCTTGTTGCCGCGCTTGGCCAGCGCGATCACGCGCTGGGCCTGCATCAGCTTGCCGTCGATGGCGCCGGGCGGCAGCGCGTCGATGCTGACGGCGGCCAGGTCCATCATCGGATAGCCGAACGTCTCGGCGCAAAAGGCCGCCAGCGAACGGGCATCGATGACGCCGCCGGCCAGCAGCGCATCGATGAAAGGGACCTTGTCCTGGCCGGCCTTTTTTTGCAGCGCTTCTGCCTGGGGCATGGAGAGCCGTCCGGCCTGCATCAGCGCGCGCGCCAGGCCGGGCATCTGGGTGCCAGACGCGGTGTTCGGAAGAACTGCTGCCATAGGTTGCAAGCTAGGTAAAAGGACGGAAAACGACAAAGGGCGCCTTGCAGCGCTCACGGGAACGTCGAACTGCCTTGGATCATGCCTCCGAGCATCACATTTGTAAAGGGTTTGTCGCAGCAGGAGAGGCGTCTATACCACGTAGTCACAAAAGCATGAATGTTGCACTGCATTTCCAGTGCTGTTTCAGCGGGAATTCCAGGCCGGCGGCCGGCGCAGTTTGATGACCTTGATGGCCTGGTTCTGGACCTGGATGACCTCGATGACGACGGCCCCGATTTTCAGGCTGATCGGGGCGTCCGGGATCTCCTGCAACTGCTCGAGCATCAAGCCGTTCAGGGTCTTCGGCCCGTCCAGCGGGAAATCGAGCGCGAGCCGCTTGTTGATGTCGCGCAGGGCCGTGGTGCCCTCGAGCAGGCACTCGCCGTGCGCATCCCAGTCGAACGTTTCGCTGCGCGCCGCGCCCGGCACCGATGTCGTAAACTCACCGATCATTTCCTCGATGATATCGTCGAGCGTCACCAGTCCCTGCACCTCGCCGTATTCATCGACGATGATGCCCAGCCGTTCCTTGTTTTCCTGAAAATACTGCAGCTGCGTAAACACGCTGGTGTCTTGCGGAATGTAGTAGGGGGCGGTCAGGATGTCGCGAAAGTGCGCCACCGTCAATTCCTCGGCCGCATTCAGCAAGGCCACCGCGTGGCGCACGTGCAAGATGCCGAGGATCTGGTTGATCTCGCCTTCATACACGGGCAGCTTGTTGTGATAGCAGGTGGTCAACTGGCGCCGGATTTCGTCGACCGGCACGGCCAGGTTGAGCGCCTCGATCTGGGCGCGCGGGGTCATGATGTCTTCGACCGAGATGGTTTCCAGGTCGAACAGGTTGAGCAGGATGCTCTTGTGCTTTTGCGGAATGAAGTTGCCGCCCTCGAGCACGATAGCCCGCAATTCCTCGGGCGAGACGCGGTGGCGCTGGGCCGCATTGGCCGGGCGCACGCGCACCAGCACCAGCACCAGCTTGACGAACAGGTTGACGAACCAGATCAGCGGCGCCGCCAGCGCCATCATCGGCTTGAGCAGCGCGCTGGTGGCCAGCGAAATGTTTTCCGGATAGGTCGCGCCGATGAACTTGGGCGTGATTTCGGCGAACACGATCAGCACGAAAGCCAGCAGCGCAATGGCGACGGCGACGGCGGAAAAATCGTAGCCGAAGAACAGGATCGCAATCGCGGTGGCGGTGCCGGTGGCGAGCGCATTGACCAGCGTGTTGGCGATCAGGATCAGCGACAGCAGCTGGTCGGTCCGGTCGAGCAGCCACAGCGTGGTGATGGCGCCGCGGTGGCCGCGCTTGGCGAGGCTGCGCAGCCGGTAGCGGTTGGCCGCCATCAGCGCCGTCTCCGCCATCGCGAAAAAAGCCGAACAAAAAATCAGGAAGATGAGTGCGTCGACAAGCACCCAGAGTGGCACGGTATCCAAGGCTCACCGTAAAGAAACGTGCGTTTGAAGCTGGACGGCGGCATGGCCGGACCAGAGCGGCGCGCTTGCCGAACTGGCAAGCACAGAGCTGCTGATTCTAAGGCAAGCCCCGCTTGCGTGCAAGTTTGGCGCAGCCGCGCGCGTGCCGCTGCCGGCTCAGCTGCCGCGGTAAGTCGCATACGACCATGGCGTGACCACCAGCGGCACATGGTAGTTCTGGCCGGCGTCGGCGATGCCGAAGGCAATCGTCACGCGGTCGATGAAGCGCGGCGCAGGCATGGTCACGCCCTGGGCGGCGAAGTAGTCGCCGGCGGCGAACACCAGTTCATAGCAGCCCGGCTGCATGCTGTCGCCTTCGAGCAGCGCGGCCGCACAGCGGCCGTCGGCGTTGGTGACGGCCGTGACCAGCAGCACGCGGGCGGCGCCGCGCACCGCGTACAGCTCGATGGCGACGCCGGCGCCGGGTTTGCCCTGCGTTGTGTCGAGCACATGCGTACTAAGTTTTCCCATACCGCTCCTATATTGTAAAAGTGATCTGCTTATTCGGAGAATCATATACTGCCAGGTGTCAGGCAATATATGATGGGCAATATACCGCCTTCCCGACCGTGCCCATGACGACTGACGACCATTACCCGCGCGACCTGATCGGCTACGGCCGCACGCCGCCCCATCCGCAGTGGCCCGGCCAGGCCCGGGTGGCGCTGCAATTCGTGCTCAATTATGAAGAGGGCGGCGAGAACAGTGTGCTGCACGGTGATCCGGTGTCGGAGACATTTTTATCCGAAATCATTGGCGCGGCCGCCTTCCCGATGCGCCACATGAGCATGGAATCGCTGTACGAATACGGTTCGCGGGCCGGGCTGTGGCGTCTGCTGCGCCTGTTCGAAGAGCGCCGCCTGCCGCTGACCGTGTTCGGCGTGGCGACGGCGCTCAAGCGCAATCCCGAGGCGGTGGCGGCGTTCGGCCAGCTCGGGCACGAGATCGCCTGCCATGGCCTGAAATGGATTTCCTACCAAAACGTCGACGAGGCGACCGAGCGGGCCCACATGGCCGAAGCGGTGCAGATCATGCGCGAACTGACGGGGCAAGCGCCGCAGGGCTGGTACACGGGGCGCGACTCGCCCAGCACGCGCCGGCTGGTGGTCGAGCATGGCGGTTTCGACTACGACGCCGACTACTACGGCGACGACCTGCCGTTCTGGCAGCCGGTCGCGCACGCGGGCGCGGATGGGCGGGCGCTGGTGACGCCGCAGCTGATCGTGCCCTACACGCTCGACACCAACGACATGCGCTTTGCCGCCATGCAGGGGTTCAACTCGGGCACCCAGTTCTTCGACTATTTGAAGGATGCGTTCGACGTGCTGTACGCCGAAGGCGACCCTGGCGGGCTCGACCAGCCGAAGATGCTGTCGATCGGGCTGCATTGCCGCATCGTCGGGCGGCCGGGCAGGGCGGCGGCGCTGGCGCGTTTCCTCGACTACGTGCAAGGGCACGACAAGGTCTGGATCACGCGCCGGATCGACATCGCGCGCCACTGGCGCGCCACCCACCCCTACAAATAAATTGCCCCAGAATCGGGGTCAGACCTCAATTTTGCAATGATTGCAAAATTGAGGTCTGAC
>JANYGW010000042.1 GCA_025359245.1 Massilia sp. | reverse complement strand
GGAATGGGGTCCCCGCGTTCGCGAGGAGTCGGGCCTGCCAGTGGCAGGGACGACGTTTTTGGGGTTAGCGTGCTGTAGGCTTTTTGACGCGGAACCAGGCGGCGTACAGCGCCGGCAGGAACAGCAGCGTCAGTGCCGTCGCGACCACCAGGCCGCCCATGATGGCGACCGCCATCGGCCCCCAAAATACCGAACGCGACAGCGGGATCATCGCCAGCGCCGCCGCCGCCGCCGTCAGGATGATCGGCCGGCAGCGCCGCACCGCCGCTTCGATCACCGCATCCCACGGCGCGGTGCCGTTGGCGATGTCGTGCTCGATCTGGTCGACCAGGATCACCGAGTTGCGGATGATCATGCCGAACAGCGCGATCACGCCCAGGTTGGCCACGAAGCCGAACGGACGCCCCAGCAGCAGCAGCGCGAACGCGGCCCCGGCCACGCCCAGCGGCCCGGTCAGAAAGACCAGCAGCGCACGCGAGAAGCTGTGCAGCTGCAGCATCAGCAGCGTGAATACGATGAACAGCACCAGCGGCACGTTGGCGGTAATCGACGCTTCGGCCGCCTTGCTGTCCGCTTCGGCACCGGCCAGCACGATCTGGTAGCCCGGCGGCAGCGAGGCGCGCAGCGCACCCAGCTTTTCGCTGATCTGTCCCGACACGGTCGGTCCCTGAATGCCGTCGACGACGTCGCACTGCGCGGTGATCGCCCATTCGCGCCCTTCCCTCCACACCACGCCCGGTTCCCACACGAAGTGGGCGCGCGCGATCTGCGAAATCGGGATCGATTTGCCCGACGCGGTCGGGATGCTGGTGTCATTCAGTACCGAAATCGTGGCGCGCTCCTCCAGGGGCTGGCGCACCACGATGTCGATCAGCTTGTTGTCTTCGCGGAACTGGCCGATCGGCGTGCCCGACAAGATCGTGTTCGCCGCCCGCATCACGGTCTGCGAGGTCACGCCCAGCGCGCGCAGCTTGTCCTGGTCGAGGTCGAGCCGCAGCACTTTCACCGACTCATTCCAGTTGTCGTTCACGCCCAGCGCATTCGGGTTGGCGCGCATGATGTCCTTGAGCTTGTCGGCATAGTCGCGCACCACCGTGATCTCGGGACCGGCCACGCGGAACTGCACCGGATACGGCACCGGCGGCCCGTTCGGCAGCAGCTTGACGCGCCCGCGCACTTCCGGGAAGTCATTGCGGAACACGTCGACAATTTTTAGTCGCAGCGCTTCGCGGCTTTTCAGGTCCTTGGCCAGCACCACGATCTGCGATACGTTCGATTGCGGGAAGATCTGGTCCAGCGGCAGGTAAAAGCGCGGGCTGCCCGTGCCGACGTAGCTGGTGATGCTTTCGACATTGGGCTGCTTGGCCATGATCGCTTCGAACTTCTTGACCTGCGCTTCATTGGCGGCGAAGGCGGTGCCTTCGGGCGACCACATCTCGACCATCAATTCCGGCCGGCTCGAATCGGGAAAGAACTGCTTCTCGATGAACTTGAAGCCGAACACGCCGACAAAGAACACCAGCAGCGACAGCACGATCGTCGTTTTGCGCCATTCCACGCACCAGGTGACGATGCGCCGGAAGCGCTGGAAGCCCGGCGTGTCGAACAGTTCGTGCCCATGTTCGCCCGGCGCGTGCGGTTTGACCTTCAGGATCAGATAGCCGATGTAGGGCGTGAACAGCACCGCCACGAACCACGATACGATCAGCGCGATCGCATTCACCGAGAACATCGAGAACGTGTATTCGCCGGCAGCCGACTTGGCCAGCCCGATCGGCAGGAAGCCGGCCGCGGTGATCAGGGTCCCGGTCAGCATCGGCATCGCGGTCGAGGTATAGGCGAAGGTGGCGGCGTCGAAGCGCGACAGCCCCTCCTCCATTTTGCGCACCATCATTTCGACGGCGATGATCGCGTCGTCCACCAGCAGCCCGAGCGCGATGATCAGCGCCCCCAGCGAGATCTTGTGCAGGTCGATCTCGAGCATGCGCATGAACAGGAAGGTAATGGCCAGCACCAGCGGTATGGTCAGCGCCACCACCAGGCCAGGACGGAAATCGAGCCGGAACGGCTTGGTGTGCAGGCCGAGCGCGAGGAAGCTCACCACCAGCACGATGGTGATCGCTTCAACCAGCGTGTGGATGAATTCCCCGACCGAGGCGGTCACCGCGCGCGGCTGGTCCGATACGCGCTGCAGCTCGATCCCGACCGGCAGGCCGGCCTTGATCCGGGCCACGGTGGCGTCCAGTCCTTTGCCCATCTGGATGATGTTGCCGCCCTTTTCCATCGACACGCCCAGGCCGATCACTTCCTTGCCGTTAAAGCGCATCTTGTCGGCCGGCGGATCCTGGTACTCGCGCTTGATGGTGGCGAAGTCGCCCAGCCGGAACGTGGTGTTGTTGGCGCGCAGTTCGAGGTTTTCGAGTTCCTTGACGGTTTTCAGCGCACCGGTGACGCGCACCTGCAGGTTGTCGGTCGGCGTGATCAGCACGCCGGTCGATTCGACCGTGTTCTGAGTCGCGATCTGGTTGGCGATCACTTCGAACGGCACGCCCAGTTCGGCGAACTTCTTGTGCGAGAACTCGATGTTGATCTTCTCGTCCTGCACCCCGAACTGTTCGACCTTGGCCACCAGCGGCACCCGCAGTAGCTGCTGGCGCACGAAGTCGGCGTAGTCCTTCATTTCGGCATAGGTAAAGCCGTCGCCTGACAGCGCGAAGATGGAGCCGTAGGTGTCGCCGAATTCGTCGTTGAAGAACGGTCCGATCACGCCGCCCGGCAGCGTGGGGCGGATGTCGGCGATCTTCTTGCGCACCTGGTACCACGAGGCGGCCGTTTCGCGCGGCGGCGTCGATTCGCGCAGCTGCACCATGATGATCGTTTCGCCCGGCTTGGAATAGCTCTTGATCAGGTCGATATAGGGCGTTTCCTGCAGCTTTTTTTCGAGCTTGTCGGTGACCTGTTCGGCCATCTGGACCGCGGTCGCGCCGGGCCAGATCGCGCGCACCACCATCACGCGGAAAGTGAACGGCGGATCTTCATCCTGGCCCAGGTTGCCGTAGCTGATGATCCCGCCCAGCAGCAGCGCGGCGATCAGGTAGCGCGTCAGCGGAATGTGCTCGAGCGCCCATTGCGACAGGTTGAAGCCTTTCATTTGGCCGCCCCGTCGTTATGCGCCGCGCCCATTTGCGGCGTCACTTCAACGGCTTGCTTCTGGTCCGGGATGACTTTGACCTTCTGGCCCTGCTTGAGCAGATTGACGCCGGCCGTGACGACGGTCTGGCCGGCCTTGACGCCGCCGATCAGCACGACCTCGTTGCCGGCCGTGCCGCCGACCTGCACCGGCACCAGCGTGACGGCGCCGTTTTCCAGCACCCACACCGAGGTGGTGGCCTTTTCATGGAACAGCGCGGTCAGCGGCACGCGGATCATCGGCGTGGCCGTGCTCGACGAGAACTGCACCAGCGCCGTCATGCCCAGCTTGACGTCGGCCGCGCTGTCGGGAATCGATACCTTGACCGCGTACGTGCGGGTGGCCGCGTCGGCCACGGGCGACACTTCGCGGATCTTGCCGGGGATAACCACGTTCGGATTGGCCCACAGGCGCACCGTCACGTCCTGCACTTTGCGCAAGGTCTCGACCTTGTCTTCGGGCAGGCCGATGACGATTTCCTTTTCGCTCGTCTTGGCCACCCGCACCACCGGGGCGCCGGGCGTGACGACCTGGCCGACGTCGGCGTCGACCGCCGTCACCACGCCATCGATGTCGGCCACCAGCGTCGCGTAGCCGGCCTGGTTGGACTGGCCCGAATAGCCGGCCTGCGCCGCATCGACATTCGCTTGCGCGGCCTTCCAGGCCGACAGTTTCTGGTCCAGCACGGCCTGGCTGACGAAATTCTTCACGCGCAGTTCCTGGTAGCGCTTCAGTTCGGACTTGGACAGGTCGCGCGCGGTTTCGGCCGCGCGCAGCCCGGCCATGGCCTGGGCCTGCGACAGGCGCAAGTCCTGCGGATCTAACTGCATCAGCACCTGGCCGCGCTTGACCAGCGTACCCGGATCGACTTTGCGCGCAGTGATCTTGCCCGGCACCCGGAACGCCAGGCGCGACTCGACGCGGGGCCGCACTTCGCCGGGGAACTCGGCATCGATGGCGACGCTGTTGGCAGTCAGGACGATGGTGCGCACAGGGCGGATGTCTTCGGTCTTTTCCGGCGCTTTCGAGCAGGCGCCAAGCAGCACCGCCAGGGCGGTGGCGGCGATCGCGCCACCAGGTTTTTTCAGGGCGAACACAGAGTTTTCCTTTACTATGCGGTGGACTTCACACGGCGTGGAACAGTGATGGCATGATGCTACTACCGGCCCTGTCCATGCAGCTAACTGACTTTCAAGTTAGTAATTATAATACTGCAACTCTTTTTTGCAAATGACTTTTGCGTCATTTAATTTTCATGCCTGTCGATCACTACGAAAACTTCCCTGTCGCCTCCGTTTTATTGCCAAAAAAGCTAGTCCCGGCCGTCGAGGCCATCTATGCGTTCGCGCGCAGCGCCGACGACCTGGCCGACGAGGGCGACGCCCTGCCCGCCCAGCGCCTGGCGGCCCTGGCTGCGTATGAAGCGGCGCTGGCCGCGATCGGGCGCGGCGAAGTCCAGCCCGACCCGCTGTTCGCCCGGCTCGCTGGCGTGATCGCGCAATACCAGCTGCCGCTGCAGCCATTCAACGACCTGCTGTCGGCCTTCAGGCAGGATGTCGTCACCAGCACGTACGCCAGCTTCGAGCTGCTGCTCGACTATTGCGCGCGCTCGGCCAATCCGGTCGGCTTGCTGATGCTGACGCTGTACGGCGCCGCCGATGCACGCAATGTCGCCGATTCGAACGCGATCTGCTCGGCGCTCCAGCTGATCAACTTCCTGCAGGACGTGGCGATCGACCGCGAGAAGCAACGTATCTATATGCCGCTGGACGACCTGGCCCGCTTCGGCGTGACGGCCGAACAACTCGACAAGGCCGTGGCGGACGCCCGCTTCCAGGCGCTGATGGCGTTCGAGGTGGCGCGGGCGCGCGCGCTGATGCTCTCCGGCGCACCGCTGGCGCGCCGCCTGCCGGGCCGCATCGGCTGGGAACTGCGGCTGGTGGTCCAGGGCGGCCTGCGCATCCTGGAACGCATCGAAAAGGCCGGTTACGACGTTTTCCGGCGCCGTCCGCAGCTAAAACTGGGCGATTGGGTGGCAATTCTGTGGCGCGCATTGCGCATGTGAACGAAAATCCAGCGGGCCAGCCCCTCTGTTTCAGCGCTGCACTATAGAATAGCGGCTTCGATTCGCACCCATTGCACTTTTGACCATGTCCCCTGACGACTACTGCCAGCAAAAAACCGTCGAGAGCGGTTCCAGTTTCTACTATAGCTTCCGCTACTTGCCGCCCGAGCGCCGGCGTGCGATCACGGCCATGTATGCGTTCTGCCGCGAAGTCGACGACACCGTCGACGAGTGCACCGACGAGTCGATCGCCCGCATCAAGCTGGCCTGGTGGCGCACCGAGGTGTCGGCCATGTATGCGGGCCAGCCCACCCATCCGGTGATGCTGGCGCTGCAGCCGCACGTGCCTGTCTATAACTTGCAGGAGAAGCACCTGCAGGCCATCATCGACGGCATGGAAATGGACCTGAACCAGACCCGCTACCTCGATTTTCCGGCCATGCAGCGCTATTGCTGGCACGTGGCGAGCGTGGTCGGGATCCTGTCGGCCAGCATTTTCGGCGTCACCAATCCGCAAACGCTGGAATACGCCGAAAAGCTGGGCCTGGCGTTCCAGCTCACCAACATCATCCGCGACGTCGGCGAAGATGCGCGCAAGGGCCGCATCTACCTGCCGGTCAACGAGCTGCAGCAATTCGGCGTGACTGCGGCCGACCTGCTCAATGCGCGCCACAGCGACAAGTTCGAAAACCTGATGCGCTTCCAGGTCGCGCGCGCCAAGAAAGTCTACGACGAAGCCTACGCGCTGCTGCCCAAGCAAGACCGGCGCGCCCAGCGCCCTGGCCTGATGATGGCGGCCATCTACCGCACCCTGCTCGACGAGATCGAGCGCGACCATTTCCACGTGCTGACCCAGCGCATTTCCCTGACCCCGCTGCGCAAGCTGTGGCTGGCATGGAAAACCTATGTCCGTGGCTGAGTCGACCAAGACCGCGGCCGTCATCGGCGGCGGCTGGGCCGGCTGCAGCGCGGCCGTCGCGCTGGCGCAGGCCGGCTATAAGGTTACGCTGTTCGAAGCGGCGCGCACGCTGGGCGGACGCGCGCGCGCGGTCGAGGTGCAGGGAAAAACGCTCGACAACGGCCAGCACATCCTGCTCGGCGCCTCCAGCGAAACCTTGCGCCTGCTGCGCGCGGTCGGTATCGATCCGGCCACGGCGTTGCTGAACCTGCCGCTGCAGATGCGCTATCCGAGCACCGGGCGTGGCATGGATTTTGTCGCGCCGCGCCTGCCGGCGCCGCTGCACCTGGCCATCGCGCTGCTGCGCGCCAAGGGCCTGGCGCGCGCCGACAAGATGGCGCTGGCGCGCTTTTCCACGACCGCGCGCTGGATGGACTGGACGCTGCACGCCGATTGCAGCGTCAGCGAGCTGCTGGCGCGCTTCGACCAGACCGACCGCCTGATCCAGCTGATGTGGCGCCCGCTGTGCCTGGCCGCGCTGAACACGCCGCCCGAGCGCGCCTCGGCCCGGGTCTTCCTCCATGTGCTGCGCGACAGCCTGGGCGCGCGCCGCAGCGCCTCCGACATGCTGCTGCCGCGCACCGACCTCAGTGCGCTGTTTCCGACCGCGGCGGCCGGGTTCATCGGCGCCCATGGCGGCGCGGTGCGCACCGGCGCCAAGGTCGGCGCCGTAACGCAGCATGCCGGCGGCTGGAAGGTCGACGTGACCGGCAACGACGTCGACGGCAACTGGAGCGTGTACGTTGACGTGGCGGTGATGGCCGGCGGCGCGCCCGCGACCGCGGTCCTGCTCGGCAAACTCGGCCAGGGCGAGCTGGCCAGCCAGCTGATGGCATTCGAATACGAACCGATCACCACCTGCTACCTGCAATACGCGCCCGGCACCACGCTGGACTTGCCATTCTATGCGCTGCTCGATGAACCGGAGCACGGCCACTGGGGCCAGTTCGTGTTCGACCGCGGCCAGCTGGACCCGGTCCAGGCCGGCATGCTGTCGGTGGTGGTCAGCGCATCCTCGCAGGCCGGCGCGCTCGAGCGCAGCGCACTGGCCGGCGCCATCGGCGCCCAGCTGGCGGCCGTGTTCGAACGGCCGGAACTGGCCAATCCGCAGTGGACCCAGGTGATCACCGAAAAGCGCGCCACCTTTGCCTGCACCCCCGGCCTGGCGCGGCCCGGCAATGCGATCGGCCTGGCGGGACTGGCGATTGCCGGCGACTACACCGCCAGCGACTACCCGGCCACGCTGGAAGCGGCGATCCGCAGCGGCGTGGGCGCGGCCGCCGCGGTCCAATAAACACGCATTCTCACGCGGCTATCTCCCTATTTGGTCTTCTACCCCGTCAAATATGCAGACTGTCGCATTCCCGTGGCGCAGCAAGTCCTGTTTTCGTACAGTAGCACCATCGACACAGGCACCTTGAAACGGGATTGCAAAATGAACATCACCTTGGGATTACGCGCACTGAGCTTGCTGGCATTCGTTGCCATCAGCACCGCCGTGATCATCCAACCGGAACTGATCGGCGGCGCTGGCGCAGCCGATCAGGACACCTTGCAATCGATCGTGGCTGTCAGCCACCCTTGAACCGAGATACGGAGCCAACCATGGGCAAACTTGAATTCCTCGACGCGCTCAAGCGCGCGATGACCGGCCTGCCGCCAGAGGCGCAGGCAAAGACACTGGCCTTCTACGAGCAGCGTTTCGTCGACGGCGTCGCCGCAGGCCGGACCGAACAGGATATCGCCAGGGAACAGGATGATCCCAAGCGAATCGCGATGACCTTGCGCGCCAGTACCCACATGCAAGCCTTTGAAACCAAGAAAAACCCCGCCAATTTGCTGCGCATGGTGATCGCCGCGCTGGGCCTGGCCATCTTCAACCTGTTCATGGTGGTGCCGGCCATGGTCTACGCAGCGCTGCTGGCGACGCTGTATGCGTGCGGCTTGGCCTTCTATCTGGCCGGCACCGTCATTACCGCCAGCGGCCTGTCGGGCGCCAATGAAATCAAGCTCGATGGCCCGCTGCGCAATCTGTTGGTCGATACCCGGCTGTTCGATAGCAACGATGGCTTGCAGACCAAGGTCAACATCAGCGAGAACGGCATCCGCATTTTCTCCGAACGCGAACCGGACGACAAAGCGCCGGCCGCCAGCGCGACGGACGATGCCAGCGCGTCCGCCACGGCCCGGGCCTCGGCCAGCGCCAGCGCGGTCGACGACAATGACAGCAAGCCCGACAAAAACGCGGTGCGGGTCATCAAGCGGGCTGAATCGGTGGCCAGCCAGGGCATCTTGTTCACCACCGACATGGACGACGGTTCGCGTGCCACCCAGACCGCGTTCGGCCTTGCCATGGTCGTGGGCGGCATCTGCTTGCTGCTGATCAGTCTGGTGATAACGCGCTACACCTTCATCGGTCTGAAACGTTACCTCGAAATGAATTTCTCCCTGCTCAAGGGAAACTGAAACACTTAGGAGAACGCCATGCGTACCTTGTTTAAAATCGGATTCGGATTGCTCGTGCTGGCGTTCATGCTGATCGGCCTGTCGTTCACGATGCTGCGCGCCCAGGGCACGTCGAGCCACGCCAGCCCCGAGGGCCGGATGGTCTCGACGGAAACCCGCAGCGTCGGCCCGGAGGTGACCGAAATCGACCTGTCCGGCCCGATCGACATGACTTTGCGCCAGGGGGCGATCGCGTCAATGACCGTACGCGGCGAACAGCGCTTGCTGGGCAATATCGATACCACCCAGGATGGCAATATGCTGCATATCGGCACCAAAGGCATGCTGCTGCACCATCGTCAGCCGCTGCAAGTGGTGCTGGTGCTGCCATCGATCAACAAGCTGAGCATTCGCGGCAGCGGCGACAGCACCATCAACGGCTTCAGCGGCGAGAAAGTCGATGTCCAGCTGTACGGATCGGGCAACGTCAAGTTCAATGGCCGCTACAAGGATGTGTCGGCGGCGGTGCGCGGCAGCGGCGACATGGAAATGAACGGCGGCAGCAGCGACAAGGTGGAAGTGGCACTGGTCGGTTCCGGCCAGATGACGGTGGTCGGTTCATGCAAGGAATTCAAGGCCGAACAGACCGGTTCGGGCGACCTCGACGCCAAATACCTGGCCTCGGTCGCCACGGCAGTGAACCTGCGCGGCTCCGGCACCTCGGTGGTGCAGGCGACCAAGACGGCCCAGGTCACGGTGCGCGGCAGCGGCGATGTCAAGGTGCTGGGCAACCCGACCGAACGCAACGTCAACAAGACCGGTTCGGGCGAGGTCGTGTTTAACGAAGACTGATTCAGCGCCGCGCCAGCCAGGCCAGCGCGCCGCTTCCCGCGGCGCGTCCGCTGGCGAAGCAGGCGGTCAGCAAATACCCCCCGGTCGGCGCTTCCCAGTCGATCATCTCCCCGGCAACAAATACCCCAGGCAGCGCCAGCAGCATCGACGTGGGCGCAAGCGCATCGAAACGTACTCCGCCCGCGCTGCTGATCGCCTCGTCGATCGGACGGGCCGCTTTCAGCACCAGCGGCAGCATCTTCAGCGCGGCGGCCAGGCGCTCGGTATCGGCGAATTCGGCCGCGCTCAGGCACTCGCGCAGCAGGCCGGATTTGACGCCCTTGATGCCCAGCCGGCTTTGCAGGTGGCTGGCCATCGAGCGCGCGCCGCGCGGGCGCGTCACTTCGTCATGCACGCGCTGGACGCTGAAGTCCGGCGCCAGGTCGAGGTAGATGGTGGCGCTGCCGCCAGCGTCGATCTGCGCGCGCAGGTCGGCCGACAGCGCGTAAATCAGGCTGCCTTCGACGCCGGTGGCGGTGATCACGAACTGGCCCTGGCGGCGCACCTGTTCGCCCCGGGCATTGGTCGAGGTGATCGCCACCGTGGTCAGGGGCTGGCCTGCATGGCGGCTGCTGAAATGGGCGCTCCAGCCGGTATCGAAGCCGCAGTTCGAAGGCCGCAGCGGCGCCAGCGCGACCGATTCCCGTTCCAGCAGCGGCACCCAGGCGCCGGCCGATCCAAGGCGCGCCCAGCTGCCGCCGCCCAGCGCCAGGATCACGGCGTCGGCCTGCACGGCGATCTCGCCGTCCGGCGTGGCAAAGCGCAGCGCGCCGTCGTTCCAGCCGAGCCAGCGGTGGCGCATGTGGAACTGCACGCCAGCGCCGCGCAGGCGCTGCAGCCAGGCGCGCAGCAGCGGCGCGGCCTTCATGTCGGTCGGGAACACGCGGCCCGAGCTGCCAATGAAGGTATCCACGCCCAGCCCATGGATCCAGGCACGGACCGCGCCCGCATCGAAGCGTTCGAGCCAGGGAGCGACCTGGGCGGCGCGCTGGCCATAACGCTTGACGAATTCAGGATACGGTTCAGAATGGGTGATGTTCATGCCACCCTTGCCGGCCAGCAGGAACTTGCGCCCGACCGATGGCATCGCGTCGTACAGGTCGACCCGCACCGCGCCGCCGCTGAGCACCTCGGCGGCCATCAGGCCGGCCGGTCCGCCACCGATAACGGCGACGCGGGGAAGTTGAGCAAGATTGGCCATCGGTTCGGTAGCAGGTTGGAACGACCCGCATTGTAAGCGCTTTCCAGCTGCATGAAATAGATGTAAAGGCCACTTGACATGTGCTTTTGACCTGTTTAGTATGTAAAGTACACTTTACTAGATGGGATTGACCATGCATGAGAAGAAAATCGCGATCAAGTATCACGCCGAGCTGTTCGCGTCGTTTGCGGTCTATACCGTGCTGCTGGTCCTGTCGATCAAGTACGGCCGGCCGATGCATGATGGCGTTGTGCGCACGCTGGTACTGGCCAGCCCGATGATCGGCTTTTTCATGGCCATCTGGGCGATTGCGCGCGGCTTCAGGCGCGTCGATGAATACCTGCGCCAGCTCATACTCGAAAACATCGCCATTGCAGCGGCGATCACGTCGGCGGTCAGTTTCACTTACGGCTTCATGGAAACGGCTGGCTTTCCACTGCTGTCGATGTTTAATGTATGGATGGTATTTGGCGGCAGCTGGGGCATCATTTCGGTCGCCAGGAAGTGGCTCGGCCGATGAACAATTCCGTCCGCGAACTGCGTACCGCCGCCGGCTGGAGCCAGGCCCACATGGCCGACCTGCTGAAGGTGTCGCGCCAGACCGTCAACGCCATCGAGACCGGGCGCTACGACCCGAGTTTGCCGCTTGCCTTCGCCATCGCGCACTTGTTTGCGCGTTCGATCGAAGCGATTTTCACACCTGACCAAGAGGCCGCGTAATGGACCGACTCGTTTTGGCGTTCGTGCTGGGCGTCTGCACTCCGACCTTTGCAGCGAGCGTGGTGCAGCCGCTGAACCGCTACGCAGCCACGCTGGTGCCGGCCGAGCGCTTCGAGATCGGCGCCACGCTGGTCGAACGGCACGGCGTGAGCGGACCGCCGCTGATCCTCATTCCCGGCCTGGCCAGCGGCGCCTGGACCTGGCAGGAAACCGTGCGCCAGATGATGCAGGATCACGTCGTTTATGTGCTGACCCTGCCCGGCTTCGACGGCCGCCCTTTTGTCGCCGACAAGGGCATCGCGGCGGCGCAGGATTCTGTGCGCGAGCTGATCGAAACGCGCAAGCTGCACAAGCCGGTACTGGTCGGGCACAGCCTGGGCGGCACGATGGCGCTGGACCTGGCGGCGCGCTATCCGGACCTGGTGGCCGGCGTGGTATCGATCGACGGCTTGCCGCTGTTCCCGGGCACCGAAGACTGGCAGCTGGCGCAGCGCGCCCAGATGGCGGCCACGTTCGCGGCGCGCACGCAGGCGGGAACCCAGGCCACGTTCGAGGCCCAGCAGCAGCAATACATGCGCGGCATGGGCGTCATGGACATGGCCCGCGCCGACGAACTGGCCAAGCTGACGGGCAGGAGCGATCCGGTGGCAGTGACCAGGTACATGGCCGATGCGCTGGCGCTCGACCTGCGCCCGGAACTGCCGGCGATCAAGGCGCCGGTGCTGGTGATCTCGCCCTACTTCGACATGGACGCGGCGCAGCAGCAGATGACGCAGGACGGAAAGACCGAGTATTACCTGGCCCTGATGAAGGGAACGCCGAATGTGAAGGTGATGTCGGTGTCGCCGGCGCGCCACTTCGCGATGTTCGACCAGCCGCAGATGGTCAACGAGGCGATTGCCGGGTTCCTGAAAACGCTGCATTAGTTAGGTCGAAGCCGCGCTGTGCGAGGCGTCACAACGACTACCAACGTCGTCCTCGCGAA